>NZ_JAGIXF010000058.1:0-47717 GCF_021483755.1 Burkholderia sp. WTPI3
CCGGCCGCCGTCTCGGCCGGGGCCGGCCGCGTGACGCTCGGCGCGACGCGGCTCACGCTCGAAGGCGCGGCGATCGATCTGAAGTCGTTCGTGTTCGATCACGGCCAGATGCGTTCGGCGGGCTCCGTGAGCGGGGCGTCGGTCGCGCGTTTCCTGGAGGTTCGCCAGGAGTTGACGGGCCAGCGGCCTCCCGTGCGTACCGACGTCGTGCTTGATGCGGACTGGGATTTCTCGCTCGGTGCGAACGCGACGGGTTACGTGCAGGTGAAGCGGCGCGGCGGCGATGTGACGATCGAGAGCGGGCGCGGTATCGCGTCGCTCGGGCTGACCGACCTGTCCGCGCGCGCGAGCTTCGCGCCCGGCAACCGGCTCAACCTGGTGGCGCTCGCGAAGGCGAACCGGATCGGCTCGCTCGACGCGAACGTGACGGTGCCGTTCGCGCTGCGCGACGGCGTGTTCGGCGTCGCCGACGACGGCCCGCTGTCGGGCCGCATCGATGCCGACCTTCCGTCGCTGAAGGCGACCGGCAATCTGTTCGGGCCGAGCTATCTGCTCGGCGGGCGCGCGGCGCTGAAACTGACGGTCGGCGGCACACCGGCGAAGCCGAACGTGTCGGGGATGCTGACGGGCGACGATCTGTCGGCGACGCTGGTCGACCAGGGCGTGCAACTGAAGGACGGCATCGTGCGCGTGAAGCTCTCGGACAACCTCGTCGAATTCCAGCAGGTCGAGTTCCACGGCGGTGACGGGACGCTGCGCGCGATCGGTCGCGTGCGGCTCGATGGCGAGGCACCCGACCTGACCGCGAGCATCGTCGCGGACAAGCTCGAGCTGTTCGCGGCGCCCGATCGAAAGCTGTCGCTGTCGGGCAAGGCGACCGTCGCGAACGACGGGCCGCGCGGCGCGCTGTCGATCGACGGCAAGTTCGTCGTCGATCGCGCGCTGTTCGATCTGCCGGAGGACGCGGCGCCGCACCTGTCCGACGATGTCGTGATCGTGCAGCCGGACGGCACGGTGCGTGGCGAGACGCCGACGGGCACGGCGGCCGCGAAGCCGCAGAAGGTGACGGACAAGCCGGCGCCGTCGCTCGCGCCGCGCGCGAACATCGACATCGACCTCGGCAACAACTTCCGCTTCAAGGGCCACGGTGCGGATCTCGGGCTGCGCGGCACGATCACCGTGATGAGCGCGCCCGGCGTGCCGTTGCGTGCGGTCGGCAACGTACGCGTGACGGAAGGGTCGACCTATACGTCGTTCGGCCGCAAGCTCGCGATCGAGAACGGCTTCTTCACGTTCAACGGCCCGGTGTCGAACCCGGGCGTGAACATTCTCGCGATGCGGCGCAACCAGGAGGTCGAGGCAGGGGTGCAGGTCACCGGCACGATCCAGTCGCTGACGGTCAAGCTGGTGTCGGAGCCGAACGTCACGGACAACGAAAAGCTGTCGTGGCTGCTGTTCGGGCACGGCACCGACCAGGGCAACAACGTCGGCCAGCAGGGCACGATGACGGCCGCGCTTGCGCTGCTCGGCAGCGTGACCGGCAAGCGCGTCGCGCAGACGTTCGGCCTCGACGAGTTCTCGATCGGCCGCAGCGACGTCGGGCTGACCGATCCGCAGGTAATCCAGGTGTCGAAGGCGATCAACGAGCGTTTCGTGCTCGGCTTCGAGCAGGGCCTGCAATCGGCGAGCAACGCGTTCAAGGCGACGATCAACCTGACGCGCTTCTGGTCGGTGTCCGCGTATGGCGGCACGTTCCAGGGCGTCGATCTCAACTACACGCGGCGTTTCGATCGCTGGTTCTCGCGGCGCTGACGAACGGGCGGCACCCGTCGTGGCGGGAGGCGTGCCCGTTTGCTCGGCGCTTGCGACGCGTGCGGCCTCGTTTTTTTCGGCTCAGGCCGCCGCACCCGGCATCGGAGCGGCGCGCAGACATGACTCGAACCCTTCCTGCGTTTCGGCCACCGTCACGTCGACCTGCAACAATCGGCCGTGCGCGTCGATGCGCCGCGCGCGGAAGTAATGACGGTAGCGCAGCGCGGCAGCCGCCACCGGCGGCGCGATGCGCGCATTCCACGATTCGATCGCGAAGCCGTCGGCCTCGAGCCATTGCAGCAGCCGCGACACGCCCGCATCGTCGGGCGGGACGACAAGGTCGACGTCGTTCAGCGGCGCATCGGCGCCGATAGCGTTCGCGTTGCCGGCCAGGCGCCGCGCGAAGCTGCCGATCACCGTGAATGCGAAGCCGTCGCGCGTCAGCGCGGCAACCAGCGCGCGGGCCGCGTCGGCGTCGCTCGCGAGCGGCGCCTTGCGGCACACGAGCGCGTATTCATGCGTGCGATCGGTGGCGCCGGCGCCGTGTGGCGCGGGGCCGTCCGCCCGTTCGTAGATCAGCACGCGTTCCTCGTGCAGCACGAAGCGCTCGCCGAGCAGCCGCGCAACATCCCACGCGAGCGGCACGAAGCGGCCGCCGATGCGCAGGTTCTGCGCCATCGCGATGCACCAGCCGCCCGGTTCGAGCAGCGCGTGCACGCCGGCAAACACGTTGCGCATCCGTTCGAGATACGGCGCGTAATAGCCGACGCCGTACAGCTGTCCGTCGCTCGGGCGGCCGGGCAGGCCGCTGCAGCCGAAATACGGCACGCTCGTCAGGCATAGCGTGAACGGGCCGCCCGCGTCGCGCGCGGCAGCCTGCGTCGCGGTGCTCGACAGATCGCCGGCCAGCACCGGATAGCGGGGGTACGCGGCGCCGGCGCGTGCGAGCCGTTCGCGTGCGAACGCGACGCGCTGCGGGTCGATTTCGACGCCGAGCGCCGGCACGCCGCACCGCGCTGCGGCGACGAGCGTCGTGCCGAAGCCGCCGAACGGATCGACGATCCAGCCGCCCGGCGTCGCGTGGCTGCCGATGAACGGCACCATCTGCTCGACCCAGCCGCAATCGCGCGCGTCGAACGAATCGCGGGCACGCAGATCGGCGGGCAGGGTGGTGTCGGCGGCCTCGTCGGTCAGGCGCAACCAGCTAGTCACGGCGGTCATCGCTGCTCCAGAGAATGTCGCGCGTCGGTTGCCAGCCCGCGCACAGGTTGCCGTTCGGGTGGAACACGAGCTTGTACACGGCGTCGCGCAATTCGTGTTCGCGCATCGCGCCGTAGTCGGAGGTTTCGAACACGACGTCGAGGCCGTCGCGATGCGCCCAGCGCGCGTTCCAGAAGTAGTAGCCGCCCGTCAGTTCGATGGGTTCGCACTGCGCGGAAAACGCGCGGTCCGCCGCGCACGCGAGCAGCAATGCGTCGATCGGAATGCGCGTGCGGTCGATATGGCGCCGCGTTGCGTTGTGCCGGTAGGTATCGGGCAGTGCCGAGAATTCGCGGAAGATCACCGAGCGGGCGCCGAGTGCGCGGGCGTGGGCGACATAGCGCAGCACGTCCGCGGGCGTCTCGATGCCGCCGCGCTGCACGATGCAGACGAGCTTGACCGGAAAGTGCTCGCGCGCGGCGACGAAGGCTGCCTCGAACGCGGGCTGGTGCATGATGCGCTGGCCGGGCCGAAAGCGCATGATCGACTGGTTCACATCGTCGCGGTCGTGATGACGGGACCATTCGAGCCACGACAGTCCGAAGCCAGCGAGCGCGGGCAGCAGTGCGTCGCGATGGTCGACGAGGCCGGCGCCGTTCGTGTACAGCACGCTGCCGTTCGCGTCCGGACCGTCGTCGCCGGCAGCGCGCAGCGTCGCGAGGAGCGACAGCAGCCAGTGCGGATCGTCCGTGTTCTCGAGCCCCGACAGCGAATACGACAGCGGCACGCCGCGCAGCGCCCGCAGCGCGCGGCGAAGCGTGTCGAAATAGTCGGCCGGCGGCCGCAGGCTCGCCGCCATCGGCCCCACCGCGGTGTCGTCGACGAGCGTTTCCGAGCAGAACCGGCAGCGTGCGGAGCAGGGCTGCGCGGCTGCGTACGGCGTGAACGTCAGCGGCTGCGCGAAGCGGAGCGTGCGGCCTGCAACGGTGTGGACATGCCATCGGCCGGCATCGGCGGGGGGCGGCTCGCGCAAGGCGAGCCACGCGAAGCGCTGCGCGAGCGTGTCGAACGCGCGGCTGCGCGCGACGAGCGGCGCGACGGCGTTTGCGTCGGCAATGGGTACGAGCGGAATCGTCATCGCCGCGCACGCATCGCGCGTGCGCGGCGAAGCGCGCGTCCGCTCGGTGGACGGGGCGTCGGGTACGTTTGTCATATCGTTGTTGTGACGAGGAGCCCGCCGCCACGGCCAGGGTCGACCGCTCGATCGACGCGGCCTTCGGAATCCGGCGGGTCCGATGCAGCCGCTATGGTAACGGAACGCGTCCGCGCGCCATGCCTGCCGGGCAGGGCATCTTCGCGCGGCGGCATGAAAAAAGCCCCGCACAAACGTGCGGGGCTTGGTCAGGCAGGCAGCCGCGTGCGCTTACTTCACGCGCATGCCGGGCTTCGCGCCGCTGTGCGGCTCGAGGATGTACAGGCCCGGTTCCGCCTTCTCGTCGGCGGCCGACGCGGCGAGCACCATCCCTTCGGACAGCCCGAACTTCATCTTGCGCGGCGCGAGGTTCGCGACCATCACCGTCAGCTTGCCGACGAGCTGCTCGGGCTGGTACGCCGACTTGATGCCCGAGAACACGTTGCGGGTCTTTTCCTCGCCGATGTCGAGCGTGAGCTGCAGCAGCTTGTCCGAACCTTCGACGGCCTGACAGGCGACGATCTTCGCGATGCGCAGATCGACCTTCGCGAAATCGTCGATCGAGATCGGGCCGTCGTCGGCGCCGTTCGCGGCGGCCGGCTGCGTGCTTGCCTTGGCGTTCTTCGCGCCCTTCGACTCCTTGGCGGCGTTGGCGCCCGCGGCAGCGGCGCCGGCGGCATCGGCCTGCAGCGAATCGCGGTTCGCGGCGAGCAGCGCATCGATCTGCTTCGGGTCGACGCGCGTCATCAGGTGCTGGTACGCCTTGATCGGCTGTGCAGACGACAGCGGCTTCGCGGCATCGGCCCAGGTAAGCGGCGCGATCCCGAAGAACGCTTCGACGGATTCGGCGACACGCGGCATCACCGGCTTCAGCGCGAGCGACAGCAGGCGGAACGCCTCGAGGCTCACGCTGCAGGTTTCGTGCAGCGCAACCGCATTGGCCGGATCCTTCGCGAGTTCCCACGGCTTCGCGCCGTCGACGTACGCGTTCACTTCGTCAGCGAGCTCCATCGTGTGGCGCAGCGCGCGGCCGTATTCACGCGCTTCATAGTTCGCGGCGATGTGCGCAATCGCATCGCGCAGCTTCGCGACGAGCGGATGATTCATCGCGCTATCTTGCACGCGGCCGTCGAAACGCTTGATCAGGAAGCCCGCCGCGCGGCTCGCGATGTTCACGTACTTGCCGACGAGGTCGCTGTTCACGCGGGCCTGGAAGTCCTCGAGGTTCAGGTCGAGGTCTTCCATCGTCGCGTTCAGCTTCGCGGCGAAGTAGTAGCGCAGCCATTCGGGGTTCAGGCCCGTGTCGATGTAGCTCTGCGCGGTGATGAACGTGCCGCGCGACTTCGACATCTTCGCGCCGTCGACCGTCAGGAAGCCGTGCGCGAACACGTTGGTCGGCGTGCGATGGCCCGAGAATTCGAGCATCGCCGGCCAGAACAGCGTGTGGAAATACAGGATGTCCTTGCCGATGAAGTGGTACTGCTCGGCGGTCGAGCCCGAGCGGATCCACGCGTCGAAGTCGATGCCCTTGCGGTCGCACAGGTTCTTGAAGCTCGCGTAGTAGCCGACCGGCGCGTCGAGCCACACATAGAAGTACTTGCCGGGCGCGCCCGGGATCTCGAAGCCGAAGTACGGCGCGTCGCGCGAGATGTCCCAGTCGGCGAGCTTGGCTTCGCCGGCATCGCCGAGCCATTCACGCATCTTGTTGGTGGCTTCGGGCTGAGCGAGGCCGCTGACCCATTCGCGCAGGAACGACTCGCAGCGCGGGTCGGACAGGCGGAAGAAGTAGTGCGTCGACTTCTTGCGTACCGGCGTCGCGCCGGACACGACCGAGTACGGGTTCAGCAGTTCGGTCGGCAGGTAGGTCGAGCCGCACACTTCGCAGTTGTCGCCGTACTGGTCCTTCGCGTGGCACTTCGGGCACTCGCCCTTGATGAAGCGGTCCGGCAGGAACATTTCCTTGACGGGGTCGTACGCCTGCTCGATCTCGCGCTCGGCGATCAGGTCGTTTTCCTTCAGCGCGAGGTAGATCTTCTCGCTCAGCACGCGGTTCTCGTCCGAGTCGGTCGAGTAGAAGTTGTCGAACGACACGCCGAAGCTGTCGAAGTCGCGCTTGTGCTCGGACCATACGCGATCGATCAGCTGCTTCGGCGTGAGGCCCTCCTTCTCCGCACGCAGCATGACTGGCGTGCCGTGCGTGTCGTCGGCGCCAATGTAGTAGACCTCGTGGCCATGCATTCGCAGCGTCCGCACCCAGATGTCGGTCTGGATGTACTCGACCAGGTGGCCGATGTGGATCTGCCCGTTGGCATAGGGCAGTGCGGACGTAACGAGGATCTGGCGGCTGCCTTGCGGCGCCGCAGCCTGCACGGAAGTGAGGTCGGATGCGGACATAGGGTCTGTAGAAGAACGGCGGAAACGACGGAGGAAACTGCGATTCTAGCAGGGGCGCGCGCAGGTCAGTCGGGGGCGGTGCCGCGGACAGGACGGCGCAAGGGGCGGGAGCGTCGGGCGGACGTGCGTGGCGGCATCGTGTTGCGGCGCAGCACGCATTTTTCGGGCAAAAAAAACCGGGGCGGATACGGCCCCGGAGCAACAACGACAAGAGGAGAATGGTGACGCGCCGGCAGCGCCAGCCGCGTACCGTAAAGACAGACCGCGGGTCGCGACAGAAGTTCGAAATTTTTTTCGATTTGTTGACGTCCCGCGGCGAGCCTTGAGCGACGGGGCTGAGCGCCCGGCGCGCGCCCCCGTTTCCTCTCGCTACGCTGCTTACTGGTGCTGCGGCGCGCGCAGGTAGATCTCGACGCGGCGGTTTTGCGCGCGGCCGGCTTCGGTCGCGTTGTCCGCGATCGGGTTCGACGCGCCCATGCCTTGGGCCGACAGGCGGCCGCCGGCGACGCCGCGCTGCACGAGCGCGTTCACGACGCTCTGCGCACGGTTCTGCGACAGCGTCTGGTTCAGCTGTGCCGAACCCGTGCTGTCCGTGTAGCCGACGATCGAGGCCGTCACTTGCGGGTTCTGGTTCAGCGTCGTCGCCAGGTCGTTCAGGAGCGGCGTGAAGGCCGGCGTGATCGCGTACTGGTTCGTCGCGAACGTCACCGAGCTCGGCACGTTCAGCTTCAGCGAGCCGTCCGGCTGCTCGGTCACTTGCGTGCCCGTCTGCGCTGCCGACGGCGCGAGCTTGTTCTTGATCGCCTGCCAGTTGTAACCCGTCACGCCACCCACCAGTGCGCCGACGCCCGCGCCGATCGCCGCGCCCTTGCCGCCACCCGCCAGTGCGCCGATACCTGCGCCCAGCGCCGCACCCGTGCCGGTGCCGACGGCCGTATTGTTGCCTTGCTGCGTGGCGCAGCCTGCCAGCAGTGCGCCGGCGAGTGCGAAGACGGACAGGCGAGTCGCGATTTTCATGGTCATCTTGGATTCCTCTCTTGGTTGAACGAGTCGACAACGACGACAAACAACAGTTACGGCTCCCTGCACGGACCGCCCGAAAAAGGAGGGCGGGCCCGCGCTCGCGGCAGCCGCGGAGGCGGCCGCATGCCCTGTTCGCCAGCGTGGCTGTTCGGACAGGGTGACGCGTCAGCCTCTACAATATAGGCGGTTGGCGGCCGATTTGGCCCCATAGCGTGCCGCACGCGAAGATTGCTCCGCCGCGCGCGTTCGCGCAATGGCGTGCAACAGATTCTTTCACTTTTCCCGCTTTTCGCAGCGTTATTTGATATTTCTTGACGTTTGCGCGCGAAAAAAACGTTTTCACGGAGTTTCGATGAGCATTGACCGGGCACAAGTCGACGCCGCACTGGCGGCTGTCGTCGACCCCAATACCGGCCGTCCGTACGCGGCGAACAAGGGCGTGCGCAACGTCGCGATCGACGGCGACGTCGTGGCGGTCGACGTGGTGCTCGGCTATCCGGCACGCAGCCAGCACGACGACGTGCGCGCGCGCATCGCCGATGCGCTGAAGGGCGTGGCGGGCGTGCGCGATGCACGCGTCGCCGTGTCGCAGGAGATCGTCGCGCACACGGTACAGCGCGGCGTGAAGCTGCTGCCCAACGTGAAGAACATCGTCGCGGTCGCATCGGGCAAGGGCGGCGTCGGCAAGAGCACCACGGCCGTGAACCTGGCGCTCGCGCTCGCCTCGGAGGGCGCATCGGTCGGCATTCTCGACGCCGATATCTACGGCCCGTCGCTGCCGACGATGCTCGGCATTCACGGCCAGCGCCCGGAGTCGCCCGATAATCAGTCGATGAACCCGCTGGTCGGCCACGGCCTGCAGGCGAACTCGATCGGCTTTCTGATCGAGGAAGACAACCCGATGGTGTGGCGCGGCCCGATGGCGACGTCCGCGCTCGAGCAGTTGCTGCGCCAGACCAACTGGCGCGAGCTCGACTACCTGATCGTCGACATGCCGCCGGGCACCGGCGACATCCAGCTCACGCTCGCGCAGCGCGTGCCGGTGACGGGTGCCGTGATCGTGACGACGCCGCAGGACATCGCGCTGCTCGACGCGAAGAAGGGCCTGAAGATGTTCGAGAAGGTCGGGATTCCGATTCTCGGTATCGTCGAGAACATGAGCATCCACGTCTGTTCGAACTGCGGCCACGAAGAGCACATCTTCGGCGCTGGCGGGGCCGAGCGGATGGCGAAGGATTACGGCGTGAACGTGCTCGGCAGCCTGCCGCTCGACATCGCGATCCGCGAGCGCGCGGACAGCGGGACGCCGACGGTCGCGGCCGAACCGGACGGTGCGCTGGCGCGACGCTACCGCGACATCGCGCGCGGCGTGGCACTGGCGATTGCCGAGCGTTCGCGCGACATGACGTCGAAGTTCCCGTCGATCGTTGTTCAAAATACGTAAAACCCTTGCGGGGCGGGGCCTCACGCTGTTTACGGCGCCGCGAGGCGCGGTATCATGGCGACTTTTCCCGGGTCCCTTTACCCGCCCGGCATGGCCGCCGTGTCGAACGGCCGCCAGCCGGCATGAGGATCGAATGAACCAACGACATCACGGCGTGCGCGCCGGCCGCGCGCGGCGCGCGCTGCTGGCCGCCGCCGCGCTGGGCCTGCTGGCCGGCTGTACTTCTTTTTCCTCGTCGCACGAAAAGCGCGCCGACGCGCAGTTGCAGCCGACCGTCGGCTCGCAGACGCGCGGCGCGGTGACGTTCGTCGAGCGCCCGGACGGCGTCCAGGTCACCTACAACCTGGTCGGCCTGCCGCCAAACAGCGATCACGCGCTGCAGGTGCACGAACGCGGCGACTGCAACGCGGGCGACGGTTCGAGCGCCGGCCAGGTGTTCGCGCCAGCCGCCGACCGGCTGCGCGCGGGCGCGCGCGTCGCCGGCGACCTCGGCAACATCCATGCGGACGCGAACGGCGTCGCGGCCGGTTTCATCGTCGCTCCCGATCTGGCCCTCGATGGCGTGCGCTCCGCGCAGAACCGCGCGGTGCTGGTCCACCACGACTCCAGCGATTCCGCGTTTCCGCAGCACGGCGCGGGGCCCGCGCTCGCGTGCGGCGTGATCCGTTGACGGCCGCTGCGTGCGCGAGCCGATGATCGCGTAAAATGTGCGCCTTTCCGGGTCGCTGCCTCGCGCCAGTGGCCCTTACCGATTGTCACGCAGCGTTTCCAGGCGCCCCGATATGAAACGACCCCAACGCTCACTTCGTTCGCTGTCCCCCGAGGGGACGGCCAGCCTTCTTGGGACGGCCCGGCGGAGGCTGGCATGAGCATCAAGTCCGACAAGTGGATTCGGCGCATGGCCGAAGAGCACAAGATGATCGAGCCGTTCGTGCCCGATCAGGTTCGTGCATCCGAGGACGGTCGCAGGATCGTCAGCTACGGCACGTCGAGCTACGGCTACGACATCCGCTGCGCGGACGAATTCAAGATCTTCACGAACATCAACTCGACGATCGTCGATCCGAAGAACTTCGACGAGGGTTCGTTTGTCGATTTCAAGGGCGACGTGTGCATCATCCCGCCGAACTCGTTCGCGCTGGCCCGCACCGTCGAATATTTCCGCATCCCGCGCACCGTGCTGACCGTCTGCCTCGGCAAGTCGACTTACGCGCGCTGCGGGATCATCGTCAACGTGACGCCGTTCGAACCCGAGTGGGAAGGCTACGTCACGCTGGAATTCTCGAATACCACGCCGCTGCCGGCGAAGATCTACGCGAACGAAGGTGTCGCGCAGGTGCTGTTCTTCGAAAGCGACGAGGTGTGCGACGTGTCGTACGCCGATCGCGGCGGCAAGTATCAGGGTCAGCGCGGTGTCACGCTGCCGAAAACCTGATCTGGTTGCATAACGTCTCACCAGTTTCCGGGTGACCGCTGCGCGTGACGCGCCGCGGTCGTTCTTTTTGGAGAATCGCCCATGAAGTTTCGTTTCCCCGTCGTCATCATCGACGAAGATTTCCGCTCCGAGAACATCTCGGGCTCCGGCATCCGGGCGTTGGCCGAAGCGATCGAGAAGGAGGGCGTCGAAGTCCTCGGCCTCACGAGCTACGGCGATCTGACGTCGTTCGCGCAGCAGTCGAGCCGCGCGTCTTGCTTCATCCTGTCGATCGACGACGACGAACTCATGCTCGGCGAAACGGGCCCGGACGGCGAGCTGCCCGAACTGGCGACCGCGATCATCGAGCTGCGTGCGTTCGTCACCGAAGTGCGCCGCCGCAACGCGGACATTCCGATCTTCCTGTACGGCGAGACGCGCACGTCGCGCCATCTGCCGAACGACATCCTGCGCGAGCTGCACGGCTTCATCCACATGTTCGAGGACACGCCGGAGTTCGTCGCGCGCCACATCATCCGCGAGGCGAAGGTCTATCTGGACTCGCTCGCGCCGCCGTTCTTCAAGGAGCTGGTGAAGTACGCGGACGAAGGCTCGTACTCATGGCACTGCCCTGGCCACTCGGGCGGCGTCGCGTTCCTGAAGAACCCGCTCGGCCAGATGTTCCACCAGTTCTTCGGCGAGAACATGCTGCGCGCGGACGTGTGCAACGCCGTCGACGAACTCGGCCAGCTGCTCGATCACACGGGCCCGGTCGCGGCGTCCGAGCGCAACGCGGCGCGCATCTTCAGCGCGGACCACCTGTTCTTCGTGACCAACGGCACGTCGACGTCGAACAAGATCGTCTGGCACGCGACGGTCGCGCCTGGCGACATCGTGCTGGTCGACCGGAACTGCCACAAGTCGATCCTGCACGCGATCACGATGACGGGCGCGATCCCCGTGTTCCTCACGCCGACGCGCAACCACTTCGGCATCATCGGGCCGATCCCGCGCGACGAATTCAAGCCCGAGAACATCCGCAAGAAGATCGAGGCGAACCCGTTCGCGCGCGAGGCGCTGCGCCAGAATCCGGACCTGAAGCCGCGCATCCTGACGATCACGCAGAGCACCTACGACGGCGTCGTCTACAACGTCGAGATGATCAAGGACCTGCTCGGCGACCTGCTCGACACGCTGCACTTCGACGAAGCGTGGCTGCCGCACGCGACGTTCCACGACTTCTACCGCGACATGCACGCGATCGGCGACGGCCGTCCGCGCACGGGCGCGCTCGTTTTCGCGACGCACTCGACGCACAAGCTGCTCGCGGGCATCTCGCAGGCGTCGCAGATCGTCGTGCAGGATTCGGAGAACCGCACGTTCGACAAGCACCGCTTCAACGAGGCGTACCTGATGCACACGTCGACGAGCCCGCAATACGCGATCATCGCGTCGTGCGACGTCGCGGCCGCGATGATGGAGCCGCCGGGCGGCACCGCGCTCGTCGAGGAGTCGATCGCCGAGGCGATCGACTTCCGCCGCGCGATGCGCAAGGTCGACGCCGAATACGGCGACGACTGGTTCTTCAGCGTGTGGGGCCCGGACGACCTGTCCGAAGAGGGCATCGGCTCGCGCGAAGACTGGATGCTGAAGCCGAACGACCACTGGCACGGCTTCGGCCCGCTCGCGGAAGGCTTCAACATGCTCGACCCGATCAAGGCGACGATCATCACGCCGGGGCTCGACGTCGACGGCGAGTTCGGCGAGACGGGCATCCCGGCCGCGATCGTCACGAAGTACCTGGCCGAACACGGGATCATCGTCGAGAAGACCGGCCTGTACTCGTTCTTCATCATGTTCACGATCGGCATCACGAAGGGCCGCTGGAACTCGATGGTGACCGAGCTGCAGCAGTTCAAGGACGACTACGACAACAACCAGCCGCTGTGGCGCGTGCTGCCCGAATTCGTCGCGCAGCATCCGCGCTACGAGCGTGTCGGCCTGCGCGACCTGTGCACGCAGATCCACGACGTCTACCGCGCGAACGACATCGCGCGCCTGACGACGGAGATGTACCTGTCGGACATGGAGCCGGCGATGAAGCCGTCGGACGCGTTCGCGAAGCTCGCGCACCGCAAGATCGACCGCGTGCCGCTCGACGAGCTCGAAGGCCGCGTGACGAGCATCCTGCTCACGCCGTACCCGCCGGGCATTCCGCTGCTGATCCCGGGCGAGCGCTTCAACAAGACGATCGTGAACTACCTGCGGTTCGCGCGCGATTTCAACGAGCGCTTCCCGGGCTTCCACACCGATATCCACGGCCTCGTCGCGGAAGAGGTGAACGGCCGCGTCGAGTACTTCGTCGACTGCGTGCGCGACTGATGGCGGCGCGTGGACGAATCCGGGCGATGCGCGCGGCGCTGGCCGCGCTCGTCGTCTGGGCGACGTGGCTGGCGGGGCCGATCGGGTTGAATGCGGCGCACGCGGAAGTTGCCGCTGCCGACCCGATCGACGTCGCGATGCGGCAGTGTTTCGCACGGCGCGACCGGTCGTCGACGGCCGGCCAGATCCAGTGCATGGGCGAAGCGCAGCAGCAGTGGCAGGCCGTGATGGATGGCGCATACCAGCGCCTGTCGAAGGATGCGCCGGCCGACGTGAAGCGCGGCTGGCAGGACAGTCAGCGCCGCTGGGTCACGTGGCGCAAGGATGAACTGCATCTGCTGAAGGCGGTGTACGACACGACGCGCGGGAGCGCATACACGATGTCCAGCGCCGACATGCAGCTGCAGCCGGTGCGCGATCGCGCGCTCGCGCTGCGCGCGGCGGCCGACCGTTATGCGCCGCCGGCCGCCGTGCCGGTCGCGGCGACGAGCGGTGCGCAGGGCGGCGCGAGCACGGCGCAAGGCGCTGCCGCGGCAGCCGGCGGCAAGCCGGCGAATGCCGCGCGCGACCCGGCGATCCAGCGCGTGCGGCCGTGCGTGCAGGATGCCGCGTGCGAGCACGCGGTATTCGACCTGAACCGCTATTACCAGAAGCTGCGTCGCAAGATGCCTGCGCATTCGGCCGCGACGCTCGTGCGCGCGCAGCGCGCGTGGGTGGCGTTCCGCGACGCGACGGCGCCGCTCGTCGGCGAGGACGGGCGGGTCGACCTGATCGGCGCGCGCATCGCGACGATGAAGCGGCTGTCGGAGACGGCCGGCAACAAGTAACGCGCGGGTCGCGACGGCGATCGTGCGTGACAACGCGAAACGGGCACCCTAGGGTGCCCGTTTGGCATTCGGGACGCTGCGTGACGTGCTTACGCGGATTGCTGCGTATCGAGGCGGCCGAACCACGACGGCACGAGCGCGACCGCGTCGTCGAGCGATGCGAGTACGTGCAGGCTCAACGCGACGATCTCGGGCGTGGGCGTCTTCAGGTCCGGTACGGTGACGACCGATGCGCCGGCGCCGGCCGCCGACTGCGCGCCGAAGTCGCTGTCCTCGAATGCGACGCATGCCTGTGCCGGCACGCCGAGGCGTTCGGCCGCGAGCCGGTAGACGGCCGGGTCGGGCTTGCCGCGCGAGACTTCGTCGCCGCCCGCGATCGCGCGAAAGAACGGCAGCACGCCGACCGCATCGAGTCGCGCACGGATCACGTCGCGTGCGGACGACGATGCGACCGCGCACGGAATGCCGGCCTGTGCGAGCGCCTCGAGCAGCGCGAGTGCGCCGGACTTCAGCGGAAACTTCGGATGGGGTTCGGGCGCGGCAAGCTGTTCGCGCACGCGGGTGCGCACGGCGTCGAACGTGTCGGGGTTGCCGATCAGTCGCGCGAGGATCACCTGGCCCTCGGCGAACGAGCGGCCGACGATCTGCAGGTAGTCGATCTCGGTCAGCACGACGCCGTGGGCGTTCGACACGTCGATCCACGTGTTCATGATGGTCCGCTCGGAATCGACGAGCAGGCCGTCCATGTCGAAGAGCGCGGCGGAGAAAATCATCGGCGGTATCCGGGAAGCGGGGAAGGCGACGGGCGGTGCGACGGCCGCCCGGATGAAAAACGGACGCCGAAGGCGTCCGTTCGTGACAGCAGGCTTACTTGCCGAGCGCGGCGCGGGCGGCCTTGACCGCCGCACGCACCTGGTCGGGCGCGGTGCCGCCCGGGTGATTGCGGCTCGCGACCGACCCTTCGAGCGTCAGGTAGCCGAACACGTCGTCGCCGATCAGGTGCGCGACGTTTGGCAGTTCCTGCTTCATCTCGTCGAGCGTCAGGTCGGCGAGATCGATCCCGCGGTCGTCGCAGATCTTCACCGCGTGCGCGACGGCTTCGTGCGCGTCGCGGAACGGCAGGCCGCGCTTCACGAGGTAGTCGGCGAGGTCGGTGGCGGTCGAGAAGCCCTGCAGCGCGGCCGCGCGCATCGCGTCCGGCTTCACGGTGATGCCCGCGACCATTTCCGCGAAGATCCGCAGCGTGTCGGCGACGGTGTCGACCGTGTCGAACAGCGGTTCCTTGTCTTCCTGGTTGTCCTTGTTGTACGCGAGCGGCTGGCCCTTCATCAGCGTGAGGAGCGCGATCAGGTGGCCGTTCACGCGGCCGGTCTTGCCGCGCGCGAGTTCGGGCACGTCCGGGTTCTTCTTCTGCGGCATGATCGAGCTGCCGGTGCAGAAGCGGTCGGCGATGTCGATGAAGCCGACGCGCGGGCTCATCCATAGCACGAGCTCTTCGGAGAAGCGCGACACGTGCGTCATCACAAGCGCGGATGCCGCCGTGAATTCGATCGCGAAGTCGCGATCCGACACAGCGTCGAGCGAGTTCGCGCAGATGCCGTCGAAGCCGAGCGTCTTCGCGACCGCGTGACGGTCGATCGGGTAGCTGGTGCCCGCCAGCGCGGCCGCGCCGAGCGGCAGGCGGTTCACGCGGGTGCGGCAGTCGCGCATGCGTTCCGCGTCGCGCGTGAACATTTCCACATAGGCGAGCAGGTGATGGCCGAACGTGACGGGCTGCGCGACCTGCAGGTGCGTGAAGCCCGGCATGATCGTGTCCGCGTTCGTCTCGGCGAGGTCGATCAGTGCGCCGCGCAGGTCGGTCAGCAGGCCGCCGATGCGGTCGATCTCGCCGCGCAGCCACAGACGGATGTCGGTCGCGACCTGGTCGTTGCGCGAGCGGCCCGTGTGCAGGCGCTTGCCGGCGTCGCCGATCAGCGCGGTCAGGCGCGCCTCGATGTTCAGGTGGACGTCCTCGAGGTCGAGCTGCCATTCGAATTCGCCGCGCTCGATCTCGCCCTTGATCTGTGCCATTCCGCGTTCGATCGCGGCGAGGTCGTCGGCGCTGATGATCTTCTGCGCCGCGAGCATGCTCGCGTGCGCGAGCGAGCCGGCGATGTCGACGAGCGCGAGGCGCTTGTCGAAAAATACCGACGACGTGTAGCGCTTGACCAGCTCCGACATCGGTTCCGAGAAGCGGGCCGACCAGGCCTCGCCCTTTTTGTGCAGTTGGGACGTCATGGCGATTCTTCGAAGGGGAGTTGGGCGGCGTGCGCCGCCGAGGGAATCCCGCGATTCTAACATTCGCGGGGCGGCCCGCCGGCCTTTGCCGGCGCGGGCCGCTCGCTCAGTCGCGCACGAGGACCACGAGCTTCAGGTCTTCCCGGTGCGCGGGCTTCAGCGTGATCTGCTGGTACACGAGGCGGCCGTCGGCCGGGTGATCGAACTCGCGCAGGCCGCCTTCGCGCTCGAACACGTCCTGCGACGCCCAGTACTGCGCGAACGCGTCGCTGCCGGCCATCAGCGCGTCGATCAGCGCGCGGGTCGGCGCGTCGGCCAGGTGGCGGATCGAGTCGGCGCGGAATTCGGCCGCGAGGCGTCGCGCACGGGTTTCCCAGTCGACGATCAGCGTGCGCGCGGCCGGCGACATGAACGTGAAGCGCAGCAGGTTGCGGTCATGCTCGCCGTCGAGCCAGCCGGCAAACAGCGCCGCGGCCGGTACGTTCCACGCGAGCGCGGTCCATTGGCGGTCGAGCACGTAGGCGGGCGTGGCGATCGCGGCGACGGTCGCCGCGAGCGTCGGCGGCAGGTCGCCGGCCGCGACGTCGGGCTCGGCCGGGTCGCGCTGCGCGGCCAGCTCGAACAGGTACGCGCGCTCGGCCTTCGACAGCTGCAATGCGACGGCGATCCGGGCGAGCGCGTCGGCCGACGCCGACACCGGGCGGCCCTGCTCGATCCACGTGTACCAGGTCGGGCTGACGCCGCAGAGCTGCGCGACTTCCTCGCGCCGCAGGCCCGGTGTGCGGCGGCGCGGGCCGGGCGGCAGGCCGACGGCTTGCGGCGACAGCCGTTCGCGGTGCGCGCGGATGAATTCGCCGAGCGCGCGGGCGGGCGTCTCGTCGAGTGGCGGGGTGGGGGCGGAGGACGACGGGTTCATGCGAAAACGGCCGAAACGACGAAAAGGGAAAAAGGCGCTGGGCGCGGCGAGAATCAGGCAGGTGTAACGAATACCAGAATAACTGCTTAACTTGTACTGGTACAAGCGCGGCCCTATTGTAGCGATTCGCGCGCTGGCAGGCAGCGAGCGCCCCCACCAAAAGAAGGAGCGAACGATGAAACACCACGACCAGGTCGCCGATGCATTCGGCACGACGGCCGCCGCCTACCTGACGAGCACGGTCCACGCGACGGGCGCCGATCTGCAGGCGCTGGCCGACGCCGTGCGCGCGACGCCCGATGGCGCGGTGCTCGATCTCGGTTGCGGCGCGGGCCACGCGAGTTTCGCGGTCGCGCCGCACGTGCGCGACGTGGTCGCTTACGATCTTGCCGCGCCGATGCTCGCGACCGTCGACGGCGCCGCCCGTGAGCGCGGGCTCGCGAACGTCCGCACGCAGCAGGGCCCGGCCGAGCGGCTGCCGTTCGACGCGGGGACCTTCGACTGGGTGGTGAGCCGGATGAGCGCGCACCACTGGCACGACGTGCGCGCGGCGCTCACCGAGGTGCGTCGCGTGCTCAAGCCGGGCGGCCGCGTGCTGATGATCGACATTGCGGGCAACGACCATCCGCTGCTCGACACGTATCTGCAGGCAGCGGAAGTGTTGCGCGACGCGTCCCACGTGCGCGATTACCGTGCCGACGAGTGGCTCGCGATGTTCCGCGGCGCCGGGTTCGATGCGCACGTGGAGAGCCGCTGGCGCCTGCCGATCGATTTCGATACGTGGGTCGAGCGCATCCGCACGCCGGCCGACAGCGTCGCGGGCATCCGCGCGCTGTGGGCGCACGCACCCGACGAGGTGCGGGCCTACTATGCGGTGCAGGCGGACGGATCGTTCGAGCACGACGCGTTGCTGATCGACGCGCACTGAGTGCGCGGCGCGGCGGCTCGCACCGTCGCGCTTGCCGATGAAAAAAGCCTCGATACGCGCGGGCCGCGTATCGAGGCTTTCGATCTGCACCGCCGGCCGGCGCGGGGCGAACCCGCGCCGCACGTGGATCAGCCCGTATTGCGCAGGCCGGCCGCGATTCCGTTGATCGTCAGGTGAATCCCGCGCCGCAGCCGCGCGTTCGTGTCGCCCGCGCGGTGACGCTTGATCAACTCGACCTGCAGGTGGTTCAGCGGATCGAGATACGGGAAGCGGTTCTTGATCGAACGCGCGAGCAGCGGGTTGGTCGCGAGGCGGCCTTCGTGCCCCGTGATTTCCGCGAGCGCCTGCGACGTGCGCTCCCATTCCGCGACGATCCGCTCGAACACGTGCTTGCGCAGCTTGCGATCGGCAACGAGCTGCGCGTAGCGCGACGCGACCGCGAGATCGGTCTTCGCGAGCACCATGTCCATGTTCGACAGCAGATTCGCGAAGAACGGCCAGGTCTTGTTCATCTTCCTGAGCAGCGTGACGCGCTTCGCGCGTTCGGCCGCGTCCTGCGCGCCGTCGAGATACGCGCTCACCGCGCTGCCGAAGCCGTACCAGCCCGTCAGCAGCAGCCGGCACTGCCCCCACGAGAAGCCCCACGGAATCGCGCGCAGATCCTCGATCCTGCGGTTCTTCGGATCCTGCAGCTTGCGCGACGCCGGACGGCTGCCGATGTTCAGCTCGGCGATCTCGGTGATCGGCGTCGACGAGAAGAAGTAGTCGGTGAAGCCCGGCGTTTCATAGACGAGCGCGCGATACGACGCCATCGCGGCATCGGACAGCGTCTGCATTGCGGCTTCGAACGCGGGCAGTTGCGCGGGCGCGTTCGACTGCGGCAGCAGCGACGCCTCCAGCGTGGCGGCCACGACCGTTTCAAGGTTGCGCCGGCCGATCTCGGGGTTCGCGAACTTGCTCGCGATCACCTCGCCCTGTTCGGTCAAGCGGATCTGGCCGTTCACGGTGCCCGGCGGCTGCGACAGGATCGCCTGGTAGGTCGGGCCGCCCCCGCGGCCGACCGTGCCGCCGCGGCCGTGGAACAGGCGCAGCGTGATCTTGCGTTCGCGGAACAGGTCGACGAGCGCGAGCTCCGCGCGATACAGCTCCCAGTTCGACGTGAGGAAGCCGCCGTCCTTGTTGGAGTCCGAGTAGCCGAGCATCACTTCCTGTTCGGCGCCCTGGTGCGCGATCAGCGCGTCGACGCCCGGCAGTGCGAAGTACTCGCGCATGATGCGCGCGGCGTCGCGCAGGTCGGGGATCGTCTCGAACAGCGGGATCACCATCAGGCCGCTTTTCGCGTTGCCGCCGAGCGTGCCGTCGAGCAGGCCCGTCTCCTTCTGCAGCAGCAGCACCTCGACGAGATCGCTGACGGTTTCCGTGTGCGAAATGATGTAGTTGCGTACCGCGCGCGGACCGAACTGCGCACGCACGTCGCGCGCCTTCTCGAACACGCCGAGCTCGCTTTGCGCGAGCGCCGAGTATTCGAGGTACGGCGAGCGCAGCGGACGCGGATCGGCGAGCGCGGCGAGCAGCACACGCAGCTTGTCTTCCTCGGCGAGCGCCGCGTAGTCGGCTTCGACGCCCGCACGCGCGAACAGCTCGGCGACCACGGACTCGTGGATGTCGGAGCTCTGGCGCAGGTCGATGCTCGCGAGGTGGAAGCCGAACACTTCGGCCGCGCGCATGAGCGGCGCGAGGCGCGGTGCGGCGAGCGACGTGCCGTGATGCTCGTCGAGCGATGCGGTCAGCACCTTCAGGTCGGCGACGAACGCTTCGGAATCCGCGTACGGCACGGCGCGTACCGGCGGCGCACCGCGGCCCGCGCTGCGCACCGGCACCGTGCCCTCGCCGAGACGCACGCGCGCGCTCGCGGCGAGTCGCGTGTAGATGCCGATCAGCGCGCGGCGATACGGTTCGTCGACGCGATGCGGCGACTGGTCGGGCGATGCCGCCGCGAGCGCCTTCACCGCGTCGTTCGCGCCGACCAGCAGGTTCGATACCGACAACTCGGCGCCGAGCTTGTGCACTTGTTCCAGATAGTGTTCGAGGATCACCGCGGCCTGGCGGGTGATCGCTTCGTCGAGCGTCGGGGCCGTCACGTTCGGGTTGCCGTCGCGGTCGCCGCCGATCCAGCTGCCCATCTGGAAGAACGCGGGCACGCGCGCTTGCAGGCCGTGCTCGGCGAGCGCGGCCTCGATGTCGCCGTACAGCGCCGGCAGTTCGTCGAGGAATGTCGCGCGGTAGTACGACAGCGCGTTCTCGATCTCGTCGCCGACCGTCAGGCGTGCATCGCGCAGCATGCGGGTCTGCCACAGCGCGGTGACGCGCGCGCGCAGCATCGATTCGTTGTATGCGCGTTCGCGCGCGGTGAGCGGCTGGTCGCGCTCGGCGAGCAGGCGTGCGATGTCGTGCTGCGCATCGAGGATGCTCTTGCGCTGCACTTCGGTCGGGTGAGCGGTCAGCACCGGGACGATCAGCGCATCGTCGAAGAAGCGCTGCAGCAGGCGCTTGGACGCGTTGCCGGTGGTCTTCAGCTGTTCGAGCGCGTACGCGACGGTGCCGGGCTGCGGCGTGGAACCGGCCAGCGCGTGGATGCGGCGGCGGCGGTTGTGGTGGCGGTCTTCCGCGATGTTCGCGAGGTGCGAGAAATAGCTGAACGCGCGCACGACGCTCACCGTCTGCTCCGGCGTCAGCTTGCGCAGCTTCTTCTCGAGTGTCTGCGCGGCCTCGCTGTCGTCTTCGCGGCGAAACTTCACCGCCGTCTGGCGAATGGTTTCGACGACGTCGAACACCGTGTCGCCTTCCTGCTCGCGCACCACGTCGCCGAGCAGGCGGCCGAGAAAGCGGATGTCTTCGAACAGCGGGCCGTCCTTGTCCTCGCGTGTACGGGCGCCGGGCTTCGATGCGCGGGCCGCCGGACCGGCGGTCTTGATGGTGCGTTTTGTCTGACGTATCGGGTCTTTCGGTTTCGTTGCCGTTTTCGCACGGCCGTTCGCGGCAGTGGCGACGGTGCCCGTCTGGGCGTCGGAGGAGGGCAGGGCAGCATTGCGGCGCGCCGTACGCGCCGATCCGGAAGACTTCACGATGGGTTTCCTTGGGAAAGCTCGAGTCAAAAGGGACTGCGGGGACTGCGGAAACTACGGGAACTGCGGTCAAGCAACCAGCTACGTGCGGCACATTCGCGCATCGGTGTCGCCGCCCGCGCCGAAGCGCGGCGGGCGCAGGCTCCGGGCCCGGGCGGGCTGGGGCGTGCGTGCTACCATTGTTCGATCTTCAATCCCGTCCTTCGATGTTCCAGCAATGAATTCCGAGATTCCTGCGGCAGGGCCGCGACAGACGCAGCCGCCCGCGACGCTGACGATTGCTTCGCGTGAGAGCCGCCTGGCGATGTGGCAAGCCGAACATGTGCGTGATGCGCTGCGCAAATTATATCCAGCTTGTGACGTGAAAATCCTCGGGATGACGACCCGTGGCGATCAGATTCTCGATCGTACGCTGTCGAAGGTCGGCGGCAAGGGCCTGTTCGTGAAGGAACTGGAGAATGCGCTCGCCGACGGTCGTGCCGATCTGGCCGTGCATTCGCTGAAGGACGTGCCGATGGCGCTGCCCGACGGTTTCGCGCTGACGGCGATCATGGAGCGCGAGGATCCGCGCGACGCGTTCGTGTCGAACGACTACGCGTCGCTCGACGCGCTGCCGGCCGGCGCGGTCGTCGGCACGTCGAGCCTGCGCCGCGAGGCGATGCTGCGCGCGCGCTATCCGCACCTCGACGTGCTGCCGCTGCGTGGCAACCTCGACACGCGCCTGTCCAAACTGGATCGCGGCGATTACGCGGCGATCATCCTCGCGGCCGCGGGCCTGAAGCGCCTCGGCCTGGAAGCGCGGATCCGCGCGCTGATCGATGTCGAGGACAGCCTGCCGGCCGCCGGTCAGGGTGCGCTCGGCATCGAGATCGCCGCGCACCGCGCCGACGTCGCGGCGTGGCTGGCACCGCTGCATGACCGCCAGACCGCGCTCGCGGTCGAGGCCGAGCGGATGGTGTCGCGTGCGCTCGGCGGCAGCTGCGAAGTGCCGCTCGCCGCGCATGCGGTGTGGCGCGCGGGCGAACTGTACCTGACGGGCCGCGTGTCGACGACCGACGGCCAGCGCGTGCTGACGGCCGACGAGTGCGGAGCCGTCATGACGGTTGCCGATGCGCTTGCGCTCGGCCGCGCGGTGTCCGACGCGCTCGAGTCGCAGGGCGCGCTCGACATCGTCAACGCACTGCTCGCCGCGTCGCAGGCCGGCAAGGGCGACGCCTGATGGCGGGCGGCGCGCGCGCGTTCACCGCCGTCCTGACCCGCCCGGACGGCCAGTCGGCCGCACTCGCGTCGCAGCTGGCCGAAGCCGGCTGCGACGTGCTCGAATTTCCGCTGATCGACATCGCGCCGGTCGACGATCCGGCGCCGCTCGACGCCGCGCTCGCGGCGCTCGCCGACTACGCGCTCGTGATCTTCGTGTCGCCGAATGCGATCGAGCGCGCGCTCGCGCAGTACGGTGCCATCTGGCCGAATGCGTTGCCGGTCGGCGTCGTCGGGCCGGGCAGCGTCGCCGCGCTCGAGCGCCACGGCATCGCGGTGCCCGCGCATCGCGTGATCGCACCGCAGGTGCCTGCCGACGGCGGCGTCCCTCATTACGATTCCGAAAGCCTGTTCGCGAGCATCGAGGCCGCGTTCGGCGGCGCGCAGGCGCTCGCCGGCAAACGCGTGCTGATCGTGCGCGGCGACGGCGGGCGCGAATGGCTCGCCGAGCGCCTGCGCGAAGCCGGTGCGGACGTCACGCTCGTCGCGGCTTACCGGCGCGTCGTGCCGGAGCCGCGCGTGGCCGTGTGGGAGCGCGTGCATGCGCTGCTCGCCGGCGCGCCGCATGCGTGGCTCGTCACGAGCTCGGAAGGCGTGCGCAACCTGCACGAACTCGCCCGCACGCACCTGAACGACACGGAGATCGACGCGCTGAAGCATGCGCCGCTCGTGACGCCGCACCCGCGCATCGAGCAGACCGCGCGCGCACTGGGTTTTGATAGGATTACGCTGACCGGCGCGGGCGATGAGCGCATCGTCCGCGCGTTTCGAACGATGGCCGACGAGGCCGTCCAACCGGCGACAGCCGCACCGGTGACTAAACGCATGACAGATACCAACGATTCCAAAAGCGTCGCTTCCCAGCCGGCCGCTGCATCCGCACCGCCGCCCAGTCCTCCTTATCTCGGGTCCGAGCCGCATGCGCGCCGCGGCGGCAGCGCGGCGCTGTGGTTCGTCATCGTCGTGCTCGGCTGCGCGGCCGGTGTCGGCGGCTACGCGTTGAACCGCAAGGTCGACCGGCTCGGCGATTCGTTCGTCGCGCGCCAGAAGACGCTCGATGCGCAGACGGCCGAGACCCGCATGAAGACCGAGCAGGCGCTTGCGAGCACGCATCAGGTCGACACGCAGCTCGCGCAGCTCGACGGCAAGCTCGCCGATGCGCAGAGCGCGCAGCAGGCGCTGCAACAGCAGTACCAGGACCTGTCGCGCAACCGCGATGCATGGATGCTCGAGGAAGTCGACCAGATGCTGTCGAGCGCGAGCCAGCAGCTGCAGCTGACGGGCAACACGCAACTCGCACTGATCGCGCTGCAGAATGCCGATGCACGCCTTGCGACGTCGCAGAGCGCGCAGGCTGTCACGGTGCGCAAGGCGCTCGCTCTGGACATCGAGAAGCTGAAGGCCGCGCCATCTGCCGACCTCACGGGCCTCGCGATCAAGCTCGACGACGCGATCGCGAAGATCGACACGCTGCCGCTGTCGGGCGAGGCGATCGTCCCGCACGCGACGCCGAAGGCCGCGCCGTCCGCCGCCGCGTCGTCGGTCGCCGCCGACACGCCGCGCTGGAAGGTGTGGTGGCATGACTTCTCGGCCGGCCTCGGCCAGCAACTGAAGGGCCTCGTGCAGGTGCGTCGGATCGACAACGCCGATGCGATGCTCGCGTCGCCCGACCAGGGCTACTTCGTGCGCGAGAACGTGAAGCTGCGCCTGCTCACCGCGCGGCTGTCGCTGCTCGCACGCAACGACAGCGCGATGAAGGCCGACCTGCACGCCGCGCAGGCGTCGCTCGGCAAGTATTTCGACCAGGCATCGAAGGACACGCAATCGGTCGAGGATCTGCTCAAGCAGGTCGACAGCGCATCGCTGACGGTCGCGGTGCCAAACCTGAACACGAGCCTGAACGCCGTTCAGCAGTTCAAGAGCCGGGGGTAACGATGACGCTTCGAGGAATCGTCTGGCTCGCGATCCTGTTCGCGATCGCCGTGGCACTTGCCACCATCGGCCATTTCGATGCGGGGCAGGTGCTGCTCGTCTACCCGCCGTACCGGGTCGACGTGTCGCTGAACCTGTTCGTGATCGCCATCGTCGTGCTGTTCATCGTCGTGTATGCGCTGCTGCGCATCGTGCGCAACATCTGGCGCATGCCGCAGCGGGTCGCTGCGTATCGCGCGCGTTCGCGTAACGAGAAGGCCCAGGCGTCGCTGCGCGATGCGATCGCGAACCTGTACGCGGGCCGCTTCTCGCGTGCCGAGAAGGCCGCGCGCGATGCGCTCGCGGTCGATGCGAACCAGGGCGCCGCGAGCCTCGTTGCCGCGACGGCCGCGCACCGGATGCACGAGTACGCGCGTCGCGACGACTGGCTGTCGAAGGTCGATGCGCCCGAGTGGCAGGACGCACGGCTGCTCGCGTCGGCCGACATGCGCGCCGACGCACGCGATGCGGATGGCGCACTCGCCGCGCTGGCCGACATGCAGGCGGGCGGCAAGCGTATTCATGCGCAACAGGTCGCGCTGCGCGCGCAACAGCAGTTGAAGAACTGGGCCGAGGTGCTCAAGCTCGCGAAGGCGCTGGAGAAGCGCGAGGCGCTGCATCCGGCCGCGGCCGTGCGGCTGCGCCAGCAGGCCGCGGAGAACCTGCTGCGCGAACGCCGGCACGATCCGGATGCGCTGCTCGAAGTGTGGCAGTCGCTGTCGCCGCTCGAGCGCCAGTCGCCGCGTCTCGCCGATCTCGCGGCTGACCTGCTGGTGCCGCTCGAGCGCCGCACCGAAGCGCGCCGCATCGTCGAGGACGCGCTCGCGCACAACTGGGATGCACGTCTGCTGCGCCGCTATCCGGACACCGCCGGCGGCGATGCGCTCCCGCTGATCCAGAAGGCCGAAGGATGGAAGAAGGATCACCCGGACGATGCCGACCTGCTGTTCGCGCTGGGCCGCCTCTGCCAGCAGCAGCAGCTGTGGGGCAAGGCGCAGTCGTTCCTCGAGGCGGCGCTGAAGCAGGCCGACAACGAGGCGCTGAAGGTGCGTGCGCACCGTGCGCTCGCGCGCCTGTTCGAGCATCTCGGCGAAACCGACAAGGCCGCCAGGCACTACCGCGAAAGCGCGCTCGCGATCACCGTGGTCTGACGCGCCGCTGCGTCCAGAGCCCCTAACGCCGATCGGCCTTCGGGGCTTTTTCGTCCGTTGCAAGCCGGCCCGAATGCGTTACGCGCCGAGCTTGCGCAGCATCACTTGTCGACCAGCCGTTTCGGCACCGACAGCGCGAGCAGCCCGCCGAGCACGAGGAACGCGGCGAGCATGTACATGCCCGCGTCGTTCGCGCCGGTCGCCTGCTTGAGCCAGCCCATCATGTACGGGCTCAGGAAGCCCGCGAGGTTGCCGATCGAGTTGATCATCGCGATGCCGGCGGCGGCGGCCGCGCCGCCGAGGAATGCGGTCGGCAGGCTCCAGAACAGCGGCAGCGTGGTCAGGATGCCCATCGTCGCGAGCGTGAGGCCGAGCATCGCGAGAGCCGTCTGATGCGCCCAGATCACCGACAGCACGAGGCCGAGCGCGCCGAACGCGGCTGGAATCGCCAGGTGCCAGCGTCGTTCGCGGCGCTTGTCTGCACTGCGCGCGATCAGGATCATCGCGACGACCGCCACCGCATACGGAATCGCCGACAGCAGGCCGATCATGAACGTGTCGACGACGCCGGTCGCCTTGATGATCGTCGGCAGCCAGAAGCCGACGCCGTAAAGGCCCATCACGAACGAGAAGTAGATGAGCGCCATCAGCCACACGCGCGGGCTCGACATCACCGTGCCGAGCGGCAAATCTTCCTTCGTCGCTTCTTCCGCTTCGACGTTGCGCGCGAGCAGCGCCTTTTCGTCGTCGGTGAGCCATTTCGCCTTCGAGATCCGGTCGTCGAGCGCGAAGAAGATGAGCACGCCGGCCAGCACCGACGGAATCCCTTCGAGCAGGAACAGCCATTGCCAGCCGTGCCAGCCGCTCACGCCGTTGAACGCCTTCAGGATGAATCCGGAGATCGGGCCGCCGATCACGCCCGACAATGCGACGGCCGTCATGAAGAACGTCGTCATCCGGCCGCGGCGGTGCGCGGGATACCAGTACGTGAGGTACAGGATCACGCCGGGGAAGAAGCCGGCCTCGGCGACGCCGAGCAGGAAGCGCATCACATAGAACATCGCCGGCGTCGTGACGAACATCGTCAGGATCGAGATCACGCCCCACGTCGCCATGATGCGCGCGATCCACACGCGTGCGCCGACCTTGTGCAGGATGATGTTGCTCGGGACTTCGAACAGAAAGTAGCCGAAAAAGAAGATCCCGGCGCCGAGCCCGTAGACGGTGTCGCTGAGGTTCAGGTCGCTCGCCATCTGCAGCTTCGCGAAGCCGACGTTCACGCGGTCGAGATACGCGACCACGTAGCACAGCAGCAGCAGCGGGGTGAGCCGCCAGGACACCTTGCGGTAGGTTGCTTCCTCGAATGCGCCGGACGAGCCCGGCAGCGACTGCGTCGATGTTGCCATGTTGTCTCCTGTCCTTTCTTGTGGTGGCCGGAGCCGGCGCGGCGGCGCCCGATCCGGGGTCGTGCGAGGCAATGCTCATGCGGAGATGCGGCGCCGGCCGGCATTGCCGGCGTGGCGCAATCACGGTCGTGCGGCTAGATGCAGCGCCCGCCGTCGACTTCGAGACAGACGCCGGTGATGAACTCGGCTTCGTCGGATGCGAGGTAAAGGGCCGCGTTCGCGATGTCCTGCGGCGTCGAGAAGCGGCCGAGCGGAATCGTCGCCAGGAACCGGCGGCGATTCTCGGGCGTGCCCTCGCAGCCCATGAACTCGGTCATCAGGGCCGTCTCGCCGAGCACCGGATTGATGCAGTTCACGCGGATCCGGTCGGCGCCGAGCTCGGCCGCGAGCGACTTGCTCGCGGTGATCATCGCGCCCTTCGTGCTGTTGTACCAGACGAGGCCCGGGCGCGGGCGCACGCCGGCCGTCGACGCGACGTTCACGAACACGCCGCCGCCCTGCGCGCGAAAGTACGGAACGAAGGTCTGCACGCTCCAGAACAGGCTTTTCATGTTGACGGCATACACGCGGTCGAACTCCGCTTCCGTGACGTCGAGCACCGGCTTGTTGCGGTGCGTGGTGCCGGCGTTATTCACGACGATCTGCACCGAATGGAAATCGTCGAGCGCGGCCTGCAGCAATGCGCGCCAGTCTTCGTCCCGCGACACGTCGCCCGCGACCGCGATGGCCTTGCCGCCCGCCAGCGCGATCTCGCTCGCGACGCGCTCGGCCGCCGCACCGTTCAGGTCGTTGACGACGACGTTCGCGCCTTCGCGCGCATACGTCTTCGCGATGCCTTCGCCGAAGCCCGAGCCGCCGCCCGTGACGATGGCCGTCTTGCCGCTCAACCGCATGGTGTGTCTCCTGGGTTGGATGAGTGCCTGGTGGGCCGATGCGGCCGGTCGCTGCCGGCCGTGCTCAGCCGTGCCGGATTGCGATCGTCTTCAGCGTGGTGAAGCCGTACAGCGCCTCGAAGCCTTTCTCGCGGCCGTGCCCCGAGTGGCCGACGCCGCCGAACGGCAATTCGACGCCGCCGCCTGCACCGTAGTTGTTGATGAACACCTGGCCCGCGCGCAGCCGGCGCGCGAGACGCATCTGGCGCGCACCGTCGCGCGTCCAGATGCCTGCGACGAGGCCGTACGGCGTGCCGTTCGCGAGCGCGACCGCTTCGTCTTCGTCGGCGAAGCGCATCGCGGCGAGCACCGGGCCGAACACTTCCTCCTGCGCGAGCCGGTGCGACGACGGCACGTCGCGCAACAGCGCGGGTGCCTGGTAGAAGCCGCTTTCGGGCGCGTCGGCGACGACCTGGCCGTGCGCGGCCATCGGAATGCCGTCGTGCTGCGCATCGGACAGGAAGTCCCACACGCGCTGCTGCTGCTTCGCGTTGATCAGCGGGCCGCAGTCGAGGTCCGCGCGGCTCGGGCCGACCCGCAGCCCGTTGAATGCGGTCGCGAGCCGTTCGAGGAGTGGTTCGTAGATCGCGCGCTCGATCAGCACGCGGCTGCCGGCCGAGCAGGTCTGCCCGCCGTTCTGCACGATCGCCGACACCAGCACGGGCAGCGCCGCTTCGAGATCGGCGTCGGCGAACACGATCTGCGGCGACTTGCCGCCGAGTTCGAGCGTGACGGGGACGTGGTTTTCGGCGGCCATCTGCGTGACCAGCTTGCCGGTCGCGGGCGAGCCGGTAAACGAGATGTGATCGATGCCGGGGTGGCGCGCGAGCGCGGCGCCCGCTTCATGGCCGTAGCCGGTGACGACGTTCAGCGCGCCGGCCGGCAACCCGGCTTCGGCGGCCAGCTCGGCGACGCGCAGCACCGACAGGCACGCGTCCTCGGCCGGCTTCACGACGCACGCGTTGCCAGCCGCGAGCGCCGCGCCGACGCTGCGCCCGAAGATCTGCATCGGGTAGTTCCACGGCACGATGTGACCGGTGACGCCGTGCGGCTCGCGCACGGTGAGCACCGTGTAGCCCGCATGATAGGGCAGCGTTTCGCCGTGCAGTTTGTCGGCGGCGCCCGCGTAGAACTCGAAGTAGCGCGCGAGCGCGGCCGCGTCTCCACGTGCCTGCTTCAGCGGCTTGCCGGTGTCGCGCGCCTCGATCGCGGCGAGTTCCTCGAGGTGGTCGGCGACGCGTGCGGACAGCCGCATCAGCACGCGGCCGCGTTCGGCGGCGCTTGCCGCGCCCCACGGGCCCGCGAACGCGTCGCGGGCCGCGGCGACTGCGCGCTCGATGTCGGGGGCCGTGCCGCGCGCGATCGTCGCGAACGGCTGGCCGTCGGAGGGATCGACGACGGGGATCGTTTCCAGTTGCGCGGGCAACGTCCATTCGCCCGCGATGAAGTGCTTCGCTTCTTCCATACCTGCTCCGGTCGACCCGAGTTAGCGCTTTGGCGCTGACCCGGATTCCATGCTTTGCGCTCGACGTGCAACGGGGCCAGTGGCCGGACATCGGGAACGATTATCGCGCCGATCGTCATCCGGACGCCACCGGTCGATTGGCTATAATGGCGCATTACTTGCGGGGACGCCCGCGGCGGTGCATCGGCCGCGGCGCCCTGTCCCGAATTCCATCGACCAACAGAGAGCGCTCATGAGCTTCAACCATGTTCCGGCCGGCAAGGACCTGCCGCACGATTTCAACGTGATCATCGAGATCCCGGCGCAAAGCGACCCGGTGAAGTACGAGGCGGACAAGGAGCTGGGTCTCCTCGTCGTCGACCGCTTCATCGGTACCGGCATGCGTTACCCGGTGAACTACGGCTACATCCCGCAGACGCTGTCGGGCGACGGCGATCCGGTCGACGTGCTGGTGATCACGCCGTTCCCGCTGCTGGCCGGTTCGATCGTGCGCTCGCGCGTGCTCGGCATGCTGCAGATGACCGACGAATCGGGCGTCGACGCGAAGCTGGTCGCGGTGCCGCACGACAAGGTCTGCCCGATGACGGCCAACCTGAAGTCGATCGACGACGTGCCCGAGTACCTGAAGGACCAGATCAAGCACTTCTTCGAGCAATACAAGGCGCTCGAGAAGGGCAAGTGGGTGAAGGTCGAAGGCTGGGCCGGCATCGATGCCGCGCACAAGGAGATCACCGACGGCGCCGCCAACTACAAGAAGTAAAGCCGGCTTGCCGGCCTGACGGCCGGTTCGCCCGCCATGCAAGCCGCGCGTGCCTCCTCAGGAGGCCGCGCGGTTTTGTTTTCCGCGAGCAGAACGCTTCTTGCGCGCGGCAGCGGGTAGGGCGGCGGGAGGCGGGGCGTCCTTCGCACGTTTTGCCGGGGTTGCGCGGCGCGGCGTGGCAGCGGTGGCGGTGGCCTTCGCTGTCGGTGCACGGCTGCGCGCCGGTGCGCGAGCAGCGTCGTCGCGTCCGTTCGTGGCGGGCTTGCCGCCGGATGCTTTCTCGGCGAGCGACGATTTCGCGACCGGTTTGATCGGCTTCCCCGCTTTACCCGCTCTGGCCGGCGTGCCGCGCGTCGAGGTCTTTTTCGTTGGCGCATCGTCGCCGGTTTTCGCCCGCTTCGCGGCGGGTGCGGCCTTTGCCTTCTTCGGTGTCTTTCCTGTTTGCACGGCCTTCGCCGGTTTTTCGGCCTTCGCCGTCTTCTTCGGGACCCTCCCGGTTTCAGCCGATTCCGCCGCCTCGCCGGCGTTCTTCGCATTTACTTTCTTCCGCCCGCGCATGCTGGCCGCCACAACGGCCACATCGACGTTCCCGTCGATCGACATCCCGGCCGGCAACACCGACTCGAGCGTCCGGATCCCTGCGGCGAGTTCGCGTTTCTGCGCGGCCGTGAGCCGTTTCACCCAGTACTCCGCGCGCGATGCGATCGACCGGTCGGGCAGCGGAAACGATGCGAGTACCGCACGCGGCTTGCGCGAGCGCGTGTAGCGTGCGCCCTTGCCGGCCGCGTGCTCGTCGAAGCGCGCGGCGACGTCGGTCGTGATGCCCGTGTAGACGCTGTCGTCGGCGCATTCGATCAGATACAGAAACCAGGACATGGAGGAGCGGCGGGATGCGAAGCCGCCAGTGTCTCAGAAAAGATCGGGCGAACCGCCGGATTTTGCGGCGGCAGCATATCGACCGGCGCGGCGGGGGCGTGTGCGGGCTCCGATCATCGGCCGGCACGACGGTACGCGCAACGACGCATGCTGCTCGTAACCTCACGCAGGCGCATGAACGGCCTCGGCCTCGGAGCGCACCCGGTTGCTGGTGCCTTTCAGCGAATCTCGCCACGAGCCGTGACGCATCGTAACGTGCGCGATGCGGCGCGAGCCGAATGGCGCATCGGTCGCCGGTGCATGGTCGCTACTCCGCGCTGCGCCGGAACGGATCGTGTTCGCGCAGCTCGTCGACGTACGCGTGAATATGTTCGGTCTCGCGTTCGAGAAAGCGCGCGACGGCGTCCGAGAATGCCGGGTGCGCGAGCCAGTGCGCGGAATGCGTGACGGTCGGCAGGAAGCCGCGTGCGAGTTTGTGTTCGCCCTGCGCGCCGCCCTCGAACGTATCGAGCCCGGCCTCGATGCAGAACTCGAGCAGTTGATAGTAGGCCGTTTCGAAGTGCAGGCAGGGCACGTGTTCGAGCGTGCCCCAGTAGCGACCGTACAGCGTGCCGCCGCCGTTCGCGCCACGCCGGTAGACGGCGAGCGAACTCGCGATCGGTTTGCCGTCGGCCTGCGCGATCACGAGCAGCAGGTTCTCGGGCATCGTCGCGCCGATCGCGCGGAAGAAGTCGAGATTCAGGTAAGGGCTCGAATAGTGTTCGCGGTAGGTCTGCCGGTAGCAACGCGAGAAGAAGCGCCAGTCGGCATCGGTGATCATGTCGCCGGTGAGCCGGCGGAACGTCACGCCCGCATCGTGCACCTTGCGGCGTTCCGCGCGGATGTTCTTGCGTTTTTTCTGCTCGAGCGTGCCGAGGAAGTCGTCGAAATCGCGGTAGCCGTCGTTGATCCAGTGAAACTGCACGCCTTCGCGCGGCATCATCCCCATCGATTCGAACAGTTGCGCTTCCTCGCCGGTCGGGAACAGCACGTGCAGCGACGACACGTCGCTCTGCTCCGCGAACGCGAGCAGTGTGGCCGCGAGCCGGCGGCGCGCATCGTCGTCGGCGGCGAGGAGGCGGGTGCCCTGGACCGGCGTGAACGGCACCGCGCACAGCAGCTTCGGGTAGTAGGACAGCCCGTTGCGCTGGTACGCGTCGGCCCATGCCCAGTCGAACACGTATTCGCCATACGAATGCTGCTTCGCATAGACGGGCGCGGCGGCCGCGAGCCGCCCCGTGTGCGCGTCGGTCAGCGTGACGAAATGCGGCGACCAGCCGGTGTCGTCGACTGCACAGCGCGCGACGTGCAGCGCGTCGAGGAATTCGTGGCGCAGGAACGGTGTCGGCTGCGCGTCGCGCTCGAGCAGCGCGTTCCATTCTTCGGCCGAGACCTCCGAGGGGGACGACAGGATGCCCGTGCGATAATCGATGCGTTCGTGTTTCAAGCGTAAATCCGTACTGTTGGATGCCGCCGGATGCGTGCCGCCGTGGCCTGCGTCCGGGACGATTTCGTCAGCCATTCAGGGCGCGCCGCCGGGCTGCGCCGATCCTGTCATGAAGACCCGACTCGCTCTCGCCCAGATCAACGTCACCGTCGGCGACTTCGCCGGCAACGTCGCGCGGATCGTCGCGGCCGCGCGCGCCGCGCACAACGATGGTGCGCAGCTGATGATCGCACCCGAACTCGCGTTGTCCGGCTATCCGCCGGAGGACTTGCTGCTGCGGCCGGCGTTCTACGCGGCGGCGGCTGCCGCGCTCGATACGCTCGCCGATGCACTGTGCGCGTTCGACGGGCTCGCGGTGCTGGTCGGCCATCCGTTGCGCGGGCCGGGCAGGGGTGCGGGCAGCAGCACCGGCGACGATGCGCGCACGCCAGCCGTCGATGGTAATGCAAACCGTCCAATCGAGCGCGGCGTGCCGCCGACCGACACCTACAACGCGGTGTCGCTGATCGTCGGCGGCGAGATCGTCGGCACCTATCGCAAGCAGGATCTGCCGAACGCCGACGTGTTCGACGAAAAACGCTATTTCGCGACGGACACCGAGCCGTTCGTGTTCGAGCTGAACGGCGTCAGATACGGCGTCATCATCTGCGAGGACGCGTGGCATGCATCGGCCGCGCAGATCGCGAAGGCGGCCGGCGCGCAGGTGCTGCTGATCCCGAACGGTTCGCCGTATCACATGGACAAGGAAGCGCTGCGCATCGACATCCTGCGCGCGCGGATTCGCGAGACCGGGTTGCCGATGGTGTACGTAAACCTCGTCGGCGGTCAGGACGAACTCGTGTTCGACGGCGGCTCGTTCGTGCTCGACGCACAGGGCGCGCTCGTCGCGAAGATGCCGCAGTTCGACGAAGGACATGCGATCGTCGAATTCGACGGCACGCGGCCGCTGCCTGGCGCGATCGCGCCCGATCTGCCGGTCGATGCGCAGGTCTATCGCGCGCTCGTGACCGGCGTGCGCGACTACATCGGCAAGAACGGTTTTCCCGGCGCGCTGATCGGGCTGTCGGGCGGTGTCGATTCGGCACTCGTGCTCGCCATCGCATGCGACGCGCTCGGGCCCGAGCGCGTGCGCGCGGTGATGATGCCGTCACGCTATACGGCCGACATCTCGACGACCGACGCGGCCGAGATGGCGCGGCGCGTCGGCGTGCGCTACGACGAGATCGCGATCGCACCGATGTTCGACGCGTTCCGCGCGGCGCTCGCGAACGAATTCGCGGGCCGGGCGGAAGATGCGACGGAAGAGAACATCCAGGCGCGTATCCGCGGCACGCTGCTGATGGCGCTGTCGAACAAGTTCGGCTCGATCGTGCTGACGACCGGCAACAAGAGCGAGATGGCGGTCGGCTACTGCACGCTGTACGGCGACATGGCCGGCGGTTTCGCGGTGATCAAGGACATCGCGAAAACGCTGGTTTACCGGCTCTGCCGCTATCGCAACGCGAGCGCCGACTTCGGGCCGCGCGACGTGATTCCCGAGCGGATCCTGACGCGCGCGCCGTCGGCCGAGCTGCGCGAGAACCAGACGGACCAGGACAGCCTGCCGCCGTACGACGTGCTCGACGCGATCATGCGGATGTACATGGAAGAGGACCGGCCGCTCTCGGAGATCGTCGCGGCCGGCTATGCGGAGGCCGACGTCGCGCGCGTGACGCGGCTCATCAAGGTCAACGAATACAAGCGCCGTCAGGCGCCGATCGGAATTCGCGTCACGCATCGCGCCTTCGGGCGAGACTGGCGCTATCCGGTCACGTCACGCTTTACCGAACGTCTCGACTGAGCCGCACGCCGCTGGCCGGCTTACGGCTTACAATCGGGATCGCGATTTTTCATCCAAACGAGCATCGAGGGACAACCATCATGAAACGCATCACCGCCATCATCAAGCCGTTCAAGCTGGACGAAGTCCGCGAAGCGCTCGCCGAAGTCGGCCTCACCGGCCTGACCGTGACGGAAGTGAAGGGCTTCGGCCGCCAGAAAGGGCACACCGAGCTGTATCGCGGCGCCGAGTACGTCGTCGACTTCCTGCCCAAGATGAAGATCGAGGTGGTCGTCGCGGAAGCGCAGGTCGACCAGGTGATCGATGCGGTGATCGGCGCGGCGCGCACGGGCAAGATCGGCGACGGCAAGATCTTCGTGTCGGACGTCGAGCGCGTGATCCGCATCCGCACCGGCGAAGAGAACGAAGCGGCGGTCTGAGCGCCGCATCCGGCAAGGGCTGCGCAAAACCGGCCCGCCAATAAAAAACGGTGCGATACCCGGTTGGGTACCGCACCGATACGCGCCTCTCGCAGCAGCGTGGAAAGTGTTGTCGAATCGCTCCTTGAACGGCGCCCGATCAGAACAGGTGCTGGATGCCGGCGTAGACGCCGGTCTGGCTGCCGCCCGGGTTCGGGTTGCCCGTCGACACGGCCGTGCCCGCGCCGTTCGCGTTCAGGCCGAAGTTGGCCGTCGAGCTGTTGCGTACGGTTGCGACCTGCAGGTCGAACAGTGTGCGCTTCGAGATGTTGTACGAACCGCCGACCGTATAGATGTTCGCGTTGCCGCCGCCGTGGTTCGCGTTCACGTGATACACGGCCGCGATCAGCGCTGCCGCCGGCGTTGCCTGCCACGTCACGCCGCCCCACACCTGCTGGGTGCCCGTCACGCCGGCGTTCACTGCCGGGCCGCCGCTGCCGTCCGCGCGCGATGCCTGGTAAGCCGCCTGCAGCTTGAACTGGCCGAGGAACACGTTCACGCCCGCGAAGTATTCACGCGAGTAGTTGAACACGTCCGAGAAGCGGCCGTTGCTGTCGCGCGTTTCGTCGTAGATGCCGCGCAACTGGAACAGCGAGTTCGTGTACGTGACCTGCGCGCCGGCTGCACGACCCGGCTGGCCGGCCGTCGTGTTGCCGTTGAAGCTCGTCGAGTTCGAGAACGAGAACTGGCCGTAGAAGTCGAGGCCGTAGAGCGACGGCGACTGGTACGACACGTTGTTGCTGGTCTTGTTCCAGTTGCGGCCGCGCACCAGCGAGGCCGTCGACCAGGCCGACTGGCCGAACGGGTCGAAGTCCCACACGCCGTTGGCGATCGCGAGTTCGCGACCCAGCAGCAGCGTACCGTAGTGGTCGTTGGAGATGCCGACGGTCGCGAAACGATCCCAGATCGAGCCGCTCGTGCCGAGGCCGCCGTTCATCGTGTTGAATGCGCCTTCGAGGTGGAACAGGACCTTGTTGCCGCCACCGATGTCTTCGCTACCCTTCAAGCCCCACAGGCTCGTGCCCCAGTCGCCGCTTTCCGCGCGCACTTGGTGGCCGTTTTGCAGGCCGTTCATGTACTCGATGCCTGCATCCAGGCGGCCGTACAGCGTGACGCTGCTCTGCGCGTGCGCCGTAACCACCCCAGCAGCCATCAGCGCGGCCGCGACCAAAGCTTTCTTCATCATCTCCTCCATACCCTGTCAAAAAGTCAACCCAGACTGCACGAGATGCCCGGCGCAACGAACGCCGGGCAAAAGCGAAAAGCGGGATAACCAGGGAGACCTCGTGCAGGGCCGGTAAGCGCGGCACGCGGGCAAGCGGACGGAAAACCGTTGAATGGTCCCGCGCAGCCGGGTCGGCTTGCGGGGTCTCCTTGTTGTGTCGTGAAGCTAAACTACATTTCACGAACTTCGTTTTGCTACTTTGGTTACTAATTTAGCAAAAATACAATTTTGTGGCGATGGAAATCGTTGTTTGACTAACACCTGTCGCCAAATTGCCATGCAACAGAGGGAGCGGAGGGGCGCGGCGAGCCCGCAGATGGCCGGAAAACCCTTGTCGGACAAGGGAGACACGGATTCCGCGGCCATGGGTCAAGGATTGCCACTATTGACGTCACCGGGGCACCGGCGTAAGCGCCGGAGAGATGAAATTAGTAAGTATTTCGTAATAAGTTGACGGCGGGCTGGCGGCGTTGCGTCGTGCCTGAAACGCCCGGGTGGCCGTGGCACGTCGCCTGCCGGAAGGCGCGTCCGGATTAACCGGGTGTCGGCCGGGCGTCGAGCAACTGCGCGCGAATCCACCGGTGCGCATCGGTGCGCGCGTGCTTCGCGTGCGAATAGACCTTCACCGTGTAGCGCGGGATCTCGAACGGCGCGGGGAAGATGCGGATCGGCGCCGCACGGCGCAGCGCCTGCGCGGCGCGGTTCGGTATGGTCATCAGCAGCGACGATTCCGCGATCACGAACGGGGCGGCCAGCACGCTCGGCAACTGCACGGCCACCTGCCGCTCGACGCCGAGCCGGTCGAGCACGTAGTCGACGACGCCGCGCGACTCGTTCCACGGCGTGACGACCAGGTGGCGCGCCGCGAGGTACTGGTCGAGCGTCAGCCGCCGGTGAAGGTCCGGATGCCGCGCGCTTGCGATGACCACGTAGTCGTCCGAGAACCAGTCGAAATCCTCGATGCCGGGCGCGTCGGCCGTCGATTCCTCGTGATAGCCGAGCGCGAAATCGATGCGTCCGGCGGCGAGTTCGTCGACGGATATCTTGCGCTCGGAATGGACGACCCGGATGCGCAGGCGCGGCGCGATGCGTTCGATACGCGTGAGGAACGCCGGCAGCACCGCGAATGCCGTGTAGTCGCTCGCGGCGAACACGAACGTGCGGTCGCTTTGCGCGGGATCGAAACGGCGTGCGCGGGCGAGCCCTTTCGACATCGTGTCGAGCGCGTCGCCGGCCCATGTAGCGATGTCGTCCGCGCGCACGGTCGGCTGCATTTCGTTGCCGAGCCGCACGAACAGCGCATCGCCGATCGCGTCGCGCAGCCGCGCGAGCGCATGGCTCAGCGCGGACGGACTCATCGCCAATTCGTGCGCGGCAGCGGTGACCGACCGGTGTCGGTACAACGCGTCGAACGCGAGCAGCAGGTTCAGGTCGAGGCGGCGCAAATCGGGATGCATGGCTTTCATGTTTTGATGAAGAAACTGCACTTCCTGCAGTGGAGCCATGAACGTAGCATGTCGATCTGACCTGCGCCAGCGCGATTGCGCGGGCGTTGCATCCCGTTTCCGGCCAGAGCCGAAGGAGGGCTCACACCGTGCAAATCGATATCCGTCCCGCCACCGTCGCCGACGTGCCGCAAATCCTGCGTTTCATCACCGAGCTGGCCATCTACGAGAAGGCCGAGCATGAAGTGATCGCGACGCCCGCGTCGCTCGAGCGCAGCCTGTTCGGCGAAGGCTCGCCGGCGCGCGCGCTGATCTGCGAGGTCGGCGGCGAGCCGGCCGGCTTCGCCGTGTATTTCTTCTCGTACTCGACGTGGCTCGCCCGCCAGGGGCTGTATCTCGAGGATCTGTACGTGTCGCCGCGCTTTCGCGGCGCGGGCGCGGGGCTGCGGCTGCTGAAGGCGCTTGCGCGGATCGCGGTGGATTCGGGCTGCGGGCGTTTCGAATGGAGCGTGCTCGACTGGAACGAGCCGGCGATCCGCTTCTACGAAAGCGTCGGCGCGGCGCCGCAGAACGAATGGGTGCGTTACCGGCTCGCGGGCGATGCGCTGCGCGCGTTCGCCGATGGCACATCGTTCGACGCCGCGTAAACGCAAAACGGGCGCCGGACGGCGCCCGTTTTGCGTATCGCGATGCGTGCGTTTACTTGAGGCTGCCCGACAGGAACCCGCGCAGGCGCTCGCTCTTCGGGTTGGCGAACACTTCCGACGGCACGCCTTCTTCTTCGACGCGCCCCTGGTGCAGGAACATCACGTGATTCGACACGTTGCGCGCGAAGCCCATCTCGTGCGTGACGACGATCATCGTGCGGCCTTCCTCGGCGAGCTTCTGCATCACCTTCAGCACTTCGCCGACCAGTTCCGGATCGAGCGCCGACGTCGGCTCGTCGAACAGCATCACGTCCGGATGCATCGCCAGCGCGCGCGCGATCGCCACACGCTGCTGCTGGCCGCCCGAGAGGTGCGACGGATACTGCTTCTCGACGCGCGGCGCGAGGCCGACCTTCTCGAGATATTGGCGCGCGCGATCCTCGGCTTCCTTCTTCGGGATGCCGAGCACGTTCACCGGCGCTTCCATCACGTTCTCGATCACGTTCATGTGCGACCAGAGATTGAAGTGCTGGAACACCATCGACAGCTTGGTGCGCACGCGCTGCAACTGCTTCGGGTCGGCGGCGCGCAGTGCGCCCGTCTTGTCCTTCGTGGTACGCACTTCCTCGCCGTCGACGACGATGCGGCCCGCGTTCGGCTGCTCGAGGAAGTTGATACAGCGCAGCATCGTGCTCTTGCCGGAACCGGACGAGCCGATCACGCTGATCACGTCGCCCGAGTTCGCCTTCAGCGACACGCCTTTGAGTACCTCGTTGTCGCCGTACCGCTTGTGCAGATCGTCGACGAAAAGCTTCTGGGTCTGGGGATTCATCAATAGTCCTGCGAAAACTTACTTGCCTTGCGGGCGCAGATACGCGAGCCAGCGACGCTCGGCCTGGCGGAACAGCCACACGAGCGTGAACGAGATCACGAGATAGAGCAGGGCGGCGATGCCGAATGCGTGGAACGACATGTAGGTCGCCGAGTTCACGTCGCGGGCGATCTTCAGGATGTCCGGCACGGTCGCGGTGAAGGCCACCGTGGTTGCGTGCAGCATCAGGATCACTTCATTGCTGTAGAGCGGCAGCGAGCGGCGCAGCGCGGACGGCAGGATCACGCGGCGATACATCGTGAACGTGGACATTCCGTACGCGCGCGCGGCCTCGATTTCGCCGTACGACGTCGACTTGATCGCGCCGGCGAAGATCTCGGTGGTGTACGCGCAGGTGTTCAGCGTGAACGCGAGCAGCGTGCAGTGCATCCCGTCACGGAAGAACGAGTCGAGCAGCGGCGTGCCGCGCACGAACTGCAGGCTGTAGAGGCCCGTGTAGCAGAGCAGCAGCTGCACGTAGAGCGGCGTGCCGCGGAACACGTACGTGTAGAGCCACACCGCGCCCGACAGCCACTTCTTCTTCGACACGCGGGCTACCGCGAGCGGCACCGACAGGCAGAAGCCGAGGCCGATCGACACGACCAGCAGCCACAGCGTGATCGCGACACCGGTGATCCGGAAACCGTCGGTGTACAGATAGTTGCGCCAGTATTCTTGGATGAGTTCGATCATAGGTCAGCCTTGCGGACACCGGTCGAGTAGCGCTTTTCGAGCCACATCAGCACGAAGTTCGAGATCGTGGTGATGGCGAGATAGACCGCACCGGCGATCAGCGTGAAGAAGAAGAACCGCAGCGTGCCCTTGCCGGCGTCCTGCGACGCCTTCACGACGTCTGCGAGGCCGATGATCGACACGAGCGCGGTCGACTTCACGAGCACCTGCCAGTTGTTGCCGATACCCGGCAGCGCGAAGCGCATCATCTGCGGAAACATGATCCGCGTGAACACCTGCCAGTTGGTCATCCCGTATGCGCTGCCGGCCTCGAGCTGGCCGCGCGGCACCGACAGGAAGGCGCCGCGGAACGTCTCGGTGAAGTACGCGCCGTAGATGAAGCCGAGCACGAGCACGCCGGCGAGGAACGGGTCGATGTCGATCTGATCCCAGCCGAGCGCATCGGTCGCCATGTTCAGCCAGATCTGCAGGCTGTAGAACAGCAGCAGCATCAGCACGAGGTCGGGCACGCCGCGGATCAGCGTCGTGTAGACGGTTCCGGCGCCGTTCGTGAAGCGGTTGCGCGACAGTTTCGCGCCCGCGCCGAGCAGGCCCAGCAGGAACGAAAGCGCGAGCGAAAGCACCGCCAGTTTGACGGTTTGCCAGGTGCCCGCGAGGATCAGCGGGCCGTAACCTTCTAGAAACATGTGTGGTCCCTGGTGTGGTCCCTGAGGGCGCACGCGGTGCGCCGCGAAATACGCGTCCGCCAAGTTGCGCGGAACGCCCCGTGCGTATCATGCCGTCCGCCCCGGCAACGGTGCCGGGCAGGCCCGTCGCGCGAGCGCGGGCGAGGGGGCGGGCGGCGCGTGGTTGACTGCCTGTACTGCCCGGACGCGGGGCCGCCCCCGCATCCGTTCCCGTCATTGTCGGCGCTCAGCGGGCCGAGTAGACGCTGAATGCGAAATACTTGTGCGACAGCCGGTCGTAAGTGCCATCCTTGTGCATGTCGGCCAGCGCCCTGTTGATCTTGAGCTTCAGGTCCGTATCGTCCTTGCGCAGGCCGATCGCGGTGCCGTCGCCGATCGTTTTCGGATCCTTCACTTCCGGCCCGGCGAACGCGAAGCCCTTGCCGCGCGGCGTGCGCAGGAAGCCGTAGTCGGCCTGCAGTTCGTCCTGCAGCGTCGCGTCGAGGCGGCCCGAGCCGAGATCAGCGTAGACCTGATCCTGGTTCTGGTAAGGAATGATCGTCACGCCCTGCGGTTCCCAGTACGCCTTCGCGTACGATTCCTGCGTGGAGCCCTGCTCGACACCGACACGCTTGCCCTTGAGCGACGCGACCGTCGGCAGCAGCGGCGAGCCGGTCTTCGCGATCATCCGTGCCGGTGCGTCATACACCTTGTCGGAGAAGTCGATCTGTTCGCGACGCTTGTCCGTGACGGTCAACGACGACACGATGATGTCGTACTTCTTCGCCTTCAGCGCGGGGATGATCCCGTCGAGATCCTGCGAGACCCACACGCACTTCACGTTGATCCGCTTGCAGATTTCCTTGGTGAGATCGACGTCGAAACCGACGATCTCGCCGCTCGGCGCGGTCGACTCGAACGGCGGGTAGCTGGCATCGACGCCGATCCGCACGGTCTTCCACTCCTTCGCGAAGGCGCTGCCCGCCACGAGGGCGAGGGCGGCGCACAGGGCGGCCTTCTTCATTTCCATCCTTTTGTCGCTCACTTCCGGGAGGGCGCTCGCGGCCGGTCGGGCCGGGCGCCGCGGCGTATTCTAGACGGCCAAAATTCGTGTTTCGGCGCGCTGGCAACGGCGCCCGCCGGACGGGCGAACGCCAAAAGGGCGGTATTTTACCCGAACGCGATACCCGGAAAACGGCAATCCGGTCGACCGGTCGATTCTTCGATTCGGCCGTTGCGGCAATCGTGGTATTCGCAACGAATATTGCGCCGATTGAGCTCGTGAGTGCAACGATGCGGTGCGCGGAAAGCGGATTGTGGCGTGGCCGCGCCGCCCCTACAGTGCAGGTAAACCCGACAAAGAACATTTGCCTGCCGGAGTGCCCGCCCCATGTTTCAGATTCGCCGCGCCGCCGACCGTTGCCACACGCGCCAGGGCTGGCTCGAATCGAGCCACAGCTTCCCGCTAGCCGGCCATGCCGGGGCCACGCATCCGCCGTTCGGGGCGCTGCGCGTGCTGAGCGAGGACCGGATCGCGCCGACTCGTGGCTTCGGCATGCAGCCGCGCCGCGACCTCGAAATCGTCACCTATGTGCTGGACGGCGCGCTTGCGCATCGCGACAGCCTGGGCAACGGCGCGATCGTGCGGGCTGGCGGGATTCAGCGGATGAGCGCGGGCACGGGACTCGTGCACAGCGAGACCAACGCGTCGTGCCACCGCGCGCTGCATCTGCTGCAGATCTGGCTGCAGCCGGCCGAGCGGGGCGGGCGGCCGGGCTACGCGGAACGGCGTTTCGCCGACGACGAGAAGCGCGGCCGGCTGCGGCTGGTGGCGTCGCCGGATGGCGACGACGGCGCGTTATCGATGCGCGCCGACGCGCGGATCTTCGCGGGGCTGATCGACGGGGACGAGGAGACGGCGTTCGACGTGCGGGCCGGGCGCAGTACCTATGTGCACGTGGCGCGCGGCGACGTGGAAGTCAACGGTCAAGCGCTGGGCACGGGCGACGGCGTGCGGATCGCCGGGGTGGACGCGGTCGCGTTCGCGCGCGGCCGGGCGGCCGAGGTGCTGCTGTTCGACGTTGCCTGAAATGAAATCGGGGACGCGGGCCGGATGCCCGAGTCCCCGTCGGTGCCACCCCGGGAGGGCGGCCTGCCGGCTTACTGCGCCGGCGCCGATGCGGCCTTGGCCGCGCGATGCTGCTGCCAGTGCTCCTTCATTTTCTCGTGGCGCTGCTCCATCCGTGCGAACTGCTGCTTCAGCGCGGTGCTGACGGTGGTCTTCTGCTGGTCGTTCAGCCCGTTGTAGAACGCGAGCCAGGCGGCCGAGCTCTGTTCGCGCAGCTGTGCATTCTGCTGTTCGGCCTGCTGGCGGGCCGCGTTCATCGCGCTCAGGTCGAGGATCGGCTGGTTCTGCTGAGCCTTGAACTGCTCGCGCATCTGCTCGTGGCTCTTGCGCATCGCCTCGTGGTTCTGCTTCATCGTGTTGACGGCCGTCTGCCATTGCTGTTCCTGCGACGCGTTCAGCTTCAACTGATCGTGCAGCTTCATGATCACGCCGAACGGGCCGCCGTCGTGGCCGTGCATGTGATGCATGCCGGGGCCGCCTTGCGGGGGCATGTTGTTGGGCTGCGCGGCTTGCGCGGTGCCGAATGCGAGAGCGAGCACGGTAGCGGCCGCGATGGCCACGCGGGAAGTCTTCTTATACATTTCAGAAACTCCTTGTATCCAAAGGGTCCGGCGATGCGGTGCGCGGGGTGGCCCGTGTGCCGCATCCGGTAAGAGGCAGGTTAGCGGCGCAAACCTCGGCCGGTGTTACGCGGGAAGCCTGCCGGGTTACGGCGCATTACAGTTGCCTTGCGCGGTAACCCGCAGTAACCCTTTCGTCCCTTTGTTTCGTTCTTTGACTCCGCGCTCGCGCGGTAAACTTCAAGCCATGACTACCCAGATCCTCATCGTCGACGACGACCAAGAACTCCGAGACCTGCTGCGCGACTATCTCGTGCGCCAGGGGATGGAAGTGTCCGTGCTGCACGACGCGGCGACGCTCGAGAAGCGCCTCGAGCGCGAGCGGCCCGACCTGATCGTGCTGGACCTGATGATGCCGGGCGTCGACGGCCTGACCGCGCTGCGCCAGTTGCGCGCGGCCGGCGACGACATCCCCGTGATCATGCTGACCGCCCGTGCGGACGACGTCGACCGCATCGTCGGGCTGGAGCTCGGCGCCGACGACTATCTCGGCAAGCCGTTCAACCCGCGCGAGCTGCTGGCGCGCGTGCAGGCCGTGCTGCGCCGCCGCCGCGCGACGCCGTCGGCCGCCGCGCCCGAGCAGCGCGAGCCGTTCGCATTCGGCCGTTTCGTGCTCGACTTCCAGGCGCGCACGCTGTCGGTCGACGGCAAGCCCGCAACCCTGTCGAGCAGCGAATTCGCGCTGCTGAAGATCTTCGTGAACCACGCGCTGCGCACGCTCACGCGCGAGCGGCTGCTCGAGCTGCTGCACGGGCCGGAGTACGACGGCACCGACCGCGGCATCGACGTCCAGGTGTGGCGTCTGCGCCGTATCCTGGAAACGGATCCGTCGACGCCGCGTTTCATCCAGACGGTCCGCGGGCGCGGCTACGTGTTCGTGCCCGACGGCGAGGCCCATGCGCAAACCCATTGATTCACTGTTCGGGCGACTGGCGTTGCTGGTCGTCGGCGTTCTGCTCCTGTCGCATTTCGCGTGGTTTTTCGCGATGCGGCTCGAGCGCAGCCAGATGCAGACGCGCTATGCGGTCGAAGAGGCCGCATTCCTCGTCGACGCGGTACGCCAGCACGTCGAGCGCACGCCCGATCAGCCGCTGCCGTCGCGCGTGCGGCTCGTATCGCCGGACAGCCCCGATGTGCCGAAGAGCGGCGACTCGAACATGCCGGCGCCGCTCAAGCGTTTCCGTGACGACGTCAGCGAGCGAATGCCCGCGGGCACCCGGGTCGAGATTGGCCAGCCGGGCCATCCGCCGGTGCTGTGGGTCAAGGAGCCGACCGACCGCAACTGGATCGTGGTGCCGGTGCAGCCGTTGCGCCCACCGCGCTCGCTCGACGGGATGCTGTTGTGGCTCGGCACGATTTTCTCGGCCGGCGTGATCGCAGCGCTGTTCGCGGCGTGGCAGCTTCAGCAACCGTTGCGCTCGCTCGCGCGCGCCGTCGCGCGCTTCGGCCGTGGCCAGCCGGTGCCGCCGCTGCGCGAGCGCGGCCCGCGCGAGCTGCGCCAGCTCACGCACGGCTTCAACCAGATGGTGGAGCAGGTGTCACAGGCCGAGAGCGACCGCGCGGTCATGCTCGCGGGCGTCGCGCACGACCTGCGCACGCCGCTCGCGCGGATGCGCCTGCGGGCGGAAATGATGGATGACGCGCGTTTGCGCGACGGCGTCGTGCGCGATGTCGACTCGATGTCGCACATCGTCGACCAGTTCCTCGTGTTCGCGCACGGTGGGGCGGACCGCAGCGAGCCCGTGCCGGTCGACCAGACCTGCGAGCGGATCGCGCGCACCTATCGGGCGGTCGCGCCGAACGCGCCGACGGTCCAGACGCGTCTCGCGGCCGATCCGGGCTTCCGTCTGCCGACCGCGACGCTCGACCGGATCCTGTCGAATCTGCTCGACAACGCGCATGCATATGGCGCGCCGCCCGTGCTCGTCGAGACGGTGCGCACGTCGGCCGGCTATGTCCTGTCGGTCAGCGACAGCGGTGGCGGGATCGCGCCGCGCGACCTCGCGGCCGCGACGCGGCCGTTCGTGCGTCTCGACCCCGCGCGCGGCGGGAACGGCCACAGCGGACTCGGGCTCGCGATCGTCGAGCGGCTGGTCGTCAGGCTGGGCGGGGCGTGCGAGATCGGCAACCGTCCCGAGGGCGGCCTGCGCGTGGCGATGACGTTCCCGTTCGACGTGGTGCCGAAGGACGAACTTCACGCACAGGCGGCGTAAGCGGCGTAAGCGGCGCCTGCCGGGCAGGCGCCGCGCGGCATCATTCGCCGAACAGCGTGCCGAGCGTCTCGGCGGCATTGCTGTCGATGGTGTTGTAGGTCACGCTCGTGGCCTCGAAGATATAGACGGTCGTGTAGCGGCCGAGGCGCTCCAGGATTTCCTCCTGCAGCGATTCCGGCACGACGTTCATGTTCAGGTACCACGCCGTCGACGACAACCGCGTCTGGAACGACCCGTATTCCTGCATCAGCTCGTAGAACGCGTCGGCATCCTGATCGCGGCAGACGATCACCAAATTTCCTGCCATTCCCTTCCTCCCGCTGGTCGAACGATCCCTAGGGGCTGTCTGTCGGCAGACTCTAAGGGCTAGCCCCGATCATACCTGCTTCACCGCATTCGTCCGCTGACGTGCGGCATGGTTTGCGTTCACGTGCGCCGGGCGGGTTCACGGCCGGCCCGGATCACGGCATAATTCGGGGCCTGCATGCCGGCCGACCGACTGCGGCCGGGTTGCTCCGCACCGCGCGCCACCGTCCGCCCGCGCGCCGGGCACGAACCGTGCGGCGGCCGCGCGTCGCCCCGTCCCCGGACGGTTGTACCTGAAATACAGGTTGGTGTAGTGTCGTGCCGTCGCGGCCTGACTCGGCCGCCGGGGCGCAGCTTGCACGCACGGCGCGTCGCGCCGGCGTGAAATCGTGAATCCATCGAATTACCGCGTCGAATTACCGCGCCCGAGCGCTTTGCCATGAATCAACATCGTTTGCCTGCTTCGTTCGGCCTTACCGGGGAGGGCGCCTGATGGACGTCGGATTCTTCAATCCGAACCGGACCGCCAACGCGTCTGCTTGGCGCGTCCTGCCGAACCGGTGGGATTTCATCGCGTTTCCGCTGATCATCTGCCTGATCGCGATGGCGGTCGTCGGTTTCCATGAAACGATGGCGCCGATCGGTGTACTGCAGACGCAGAAGATCTCGCTCGATCCGTCGAACCTGCCCGAATACGCGTTGCGCACCACGCTGCGGATGCTCGCCGCGATGATCGCGTCGCTCGTGTTTACGCTGGTCTACGGCACGCTCGCCGCGAAAAGCCGGCGAGCGGGCATGGTGCTGATCCCGATCCTCGACATCCTGCAGTCGGTGCCGGTGCTCGGCTTCATCTCGTTTACGGTCACGTTCTTCCTCGCGCTGTTCCCGAGCCGGGTGCTCGGCGCCGAGCTCGCGGCGATCTTCGCGATCTTCACGAGCCAGGCGTGGAACATGACCTTCAGCTTCTACCAGTCGCTGCGCACGGTGCCGCGCGACCTGAGCGAAGTGTCGCGCGGTTTCCACCTGACGTCGTGGCAACGTTTCTGGAAGCTCGAGGTGCCGTTCTCGATGCCGGGCCTGATCTGGAACATGATGATGTCGATGTCGGGCGGCTGGTTCTTCGTCGTCGCGTCGGAAGCGATCACCGTCGGCAACCAGACGATCACGCTGCCGGGCATTGGCGCATATCTCGCGCAGGCCATCTCGGACAAGAACCTCGGCGCGATCGGCTGGGTGATTCTCACGATGACCGTCGTGATCCTCGCTTACGACCAGTTCCTATTCCGCCCGCTGATCGCGTGGGCAGACAAGTTCCGGATGGAGAACACCGCGTCGGGCGATGCGCCGCAATCCTGGCTGCTCGACCTCGTGCGTCGCACGCGCCTGATCCATCAGCTGCTCGTGCCGGCCGGCTGGTTCTTCGCGAAAGCCGCGCGGATCCCGCTGCGCCTGCCGCTGTCGGGTGCGATGCGCTTCTCGCTGCCGAAAGTCGAGAAGAAGGCATCGCGCACGGTCGACATCGCGTGGGCGATCCTCATGTTGATCGGCACCGCCTATATTGTGTGGCGCGTCATCAGCTTCGTATCGACCGGCGTGACGATGGCCGAAGTCGGCCACGTGCTCGTGCTCGGGCTCATCACGCTGCTGCGCGTGGTCGTGCTGATCGCGATCGCTTCCGTGATCTGGGTGCCGATCGGTGTATGGGTCGGGCTGCGTCCGAAGCTGGCCGAAAAGCTGCAGCCGCTCGCGCAGTTCCTCGCCGCGTTCCCGGCCAACCTGCTGTTCCCGGTGTTCGTGATCGTGATCGCGCGCTTCCATCTGAACCCGGACATCTGGCTGTCGCCGCTGATCGTGCTCGGCACGCAGTGGTATATCCTGTTCAACGTGATCGCTGGCGCGACGTCCTATCCGAACGACTATCGCGAGGCCGCGACGAATTTCCGCATCCGCGGCTGGCAATGGTGGCGGCAAGCGATCCTGCCGGGCATCTTCCCGTACTACGTGACGGGCGCGATTACCGCATCGGGCGGCGCGTGGAACGCGAGCATCGTGTCGGAAGCCGTACAGTGGGGCAACACCAGGATCGAGGCGCATGGCCTCGGCGCGTACATCGCGCAGACCACCGCCGCCGGCGACTTCCCGAAGATCATCCTGGGCATCGCCGTGATGTCCCTGTTCGTCACCCTGTTCAACCGCCTGCTGTGGCGCCCGCTGTATGCCTTCGCCGAAGCGAAGCTGCGGCTCGACTGAGACCGATTGAGAGCGAAACGCGATGCACAATCCGAATGCTGTAAACGCCCCCGTCCAGACGTCCCAGCCGCCGCGCCTCGGCGAGGAAATCCTGCGCGTCGACCACGTGAACCGCGGT
>NZ_JAGIXF010000059.1:0-47413 GCF_021483755.1 Burkholderia sp. WTPI3
GCGCGCCGTCCGCATACGAATAGAAGCCGCGCCCCGACTTGCGCCCGAGGAAACCGGCGTTGACGAGTTCCTGCTGGATCAGCGACGGCGTAAAGCGCGGATCGTTGAAGTACGCGCGGAACACCGACTCGGTCACCGCGAAGTTCACGTCGTGGCCGATCAGGTCCATCAGCTCGAACGGCCCCATCCGGAAGCCGCCCGCGTCGCGCATCACCGCGTCGATCGATGCCGGCGTGCCGCCCTGCTCGTTCAGCACACGCAGCGCCTCCGCGTAATACGGGCGCGCGACGCGGTTCACGATGAAGCCCGGCGTCGATTTCGCCATCACCGGTTTCTTGCCCCACGCGGCGGCGGTGTCGTACAGCGCCCGGGCAATCTCGGGCGCCGTGGCAAGCCCGCTGACCACCTCGACGAGCGCCATCAGCGGCGCCGGATTGAAGAAATGCAGGCCGGCCACGCGCTGCGGCGCGCGCAGCCCGGCGGCGATCGACGTGATCGAGATCGACGACGTGTTGGTCGTCAGCACGCAGGTATCGTCGACGTGACGTTCGAGCGTCGCGAAGATCTCGCGCTTCACGTCGAGCCGCTCGGCCGCCGCCTCGACGATCAGCGCGACGCCCGCGAAATCGGCCAGCGCCCGCACCGCACGGATCCGGCTCCCGGCCGCCTCGGCCTGCGCCGGCGCCATCCGGCCCTTCTCCGCAAGCCGCGCGAACTGCGCGCGGATCCCGGCGAGCGCCTTGTCGCAGGCGGCTTCGTTCAGGTCGTACAGCAGCACCGTATGGCCTGCGGCCGCCGCGACCTGCGCGATGCCCGCGCCCATCGCGCCCGCGCCGATCACGCCGACGACCGCCGACGGCGCCAGCGCGCCCGAATTCACCGAATGTGCAGAAGAAACAGCCATCGCTTGCGATCCGTCATGAAGTGGAAGTGCGAGCAATTATAAACCGACCGGTCGGTAGATTTATGTCAGGGTGAGCCCGAATTTGTCGTGCAATAGACCGTTACGGAAACTGCAAAAACAAAAAATCGAACGATCGGGGCACTTTTTGCAAACCGAAAGGTCAATGAAAGCAATCTAATGTGAGATAGTAGCCCCCGAACGCCTGATAAAATTCGACAAACCGCCGGATTTCAGGGGGAAACCGCGTGTCACAGCTACCGCTGTCGTCCATGGCCCGCCGCCCGTCCGGGGTCGGATCCAGGCTTCGGCCTGCAGGTCGTCACGTACCGGCCCCCCGTCATCGGCGGCCGACCGCATCGAACCGTTCCAGTTTCATCCAGCGACGGGCTTCGGCCCGCCCGCGCCCCTCGCCGCCTCATCGCGGCGAACCCCAGGCAGCACCCGCTCATTCGTTTCATCGTCCTCGTTCGGCGGATCATCCGGCCGGGCTTCGTCAACCCGTGACGGCGCGTCGCGCGCCGCCACCCGCATAGGAAACCGTCCATGCCGCTCTCGTCCAACCAGCTCCCGCGCTGGACCCTCTGGGCCCCGCTTGCCGCATGGCTGGTACTCGCGCTGTCGCGCGTCGTGCCGGCCGAAGGCCTTGTCATCGCGCTGTTCGCCGCCGCCCTCGCCGGCGCCGTGTTCGCCGCGGTCCATCACGCCGAAGTCGTCGCGCACCGCGTCGGCGAGCCGTTCGGCACGCTCGTGCTCGCGGTGGCCGTCACCATTATCGAAGTCGCGCTGATCGTGTCGGTCATGCTCGGCGCCGGCCCCGAGAAGTCGGGCCTCGCGCGCGACACCGTGTTCGCCGCCGTGATGATCATCTGCAACGGGATCGTCGGCCTCTGCCTGCTGGTCGGCGCGTGGAAGCACGGCGAACAGGATTTCCAGGGGCGCGGCGCGAGCAAGGCGCTCGCGGTGCTCGCGTCGCTGTCGGTGCTGTCGCTCGTGATGCCGAACTACCTGAGCGCCGCGCCGGGCCCGTTCTTTTCGAAATCGCAGCTTGCCTTCGCCGGCGTGTCGTCGCTCGTGTTGTACGGCGCATTCGTGTTCGTGCAGACTGTGCGCCACCGCGACTACTTCCTCACCGGGCACGACAGCGCGAACGAATCGGTCCACGCGGCACCGCCGAGTAGCCGCACAGCGGTGATCAGCATGGTGCTGCTGTTCGCAAGCCTCGTCGCGGTCGTGCTGCTCGCGAAGCTGCTGTCGCCGGCCGTCGAGCACGCGGTGATGAAGCTCGGCGCCCCCGAAGCCGCGGTCGGCATCGTGATCGCCGCGCTCGTGCTGCTGCCCGAAGGGCTGGCGGCCGTGACCGCCGCGCGCGCGAACCGTCTGCAGACCAGCATGAACCTCGCGCTCGGCTCGGCGCTCGCGAGCATCGGGCTCACGATTCCGACCGTCGCGGCCGTCTTCATCTGGGTCGGCCAGCCGCTCACGCTCGGCATCGGCGCGATGGAAACCGTGCTGCTGTCGCTGACTCTGCTGGTCAGCACGCTGACGCTCAGCCAGGGACGCACGACGGTGCTGCACGGCGTCGTGCACCTGTCGCTGTTCGCGGCCTACCTGTTCCTGTCGATTACCCACTGACGCAAAACGGCGCGGGGCCCGGCGAACGCGCCGCGCCGAAGCCCCGCGCATCGCTTCACCTACCCCTGCGTCGCTTTCCCGCTTCACGCGGAAACCACGGCACGCCAATAACGGGCTTGCGCCGGCCGCCAGCAAGGCCGAGCGCAAGGGATGCGAGCAGCGGCCTCATCGTGCCGGGACGCAAGCGAAAGCGTGGCGCGTCGTCCGGACGCGGCTTCTCGAACAGCCCGGTCTCGCGCTCCGGATTCTTTGCTTCGGCGCGCAACGCGGCGATGCTATCCGCGCATTGCCGCTCCGCCCGGCACTTTTGCGCGAGCGCGTCAACCGGCGTCTCGATCGGATTCGCGGCCATTCGCGGCATTCGGATCGAATCCGTACAGCACCGCCGGGTTGTCGACGAGAATCGCGCGGCCGACCGCATCGTTCGCCGTGCATGCGTGCAACCAGTCGAGCAGGCGCGCATCGTCGGGCACCGGCACGGCGTTCGGGTGCGGCCAGTTGCTGCCCCACACGCAGCGCGCCGAATGCGCGTGCGCGAGCACGGTCGCGAGGCGTGCGACGTCGTCATAACCCGGCGCACCGGATTGCGACGTCTCGTAAGGCGCCGACAGCTTCACCCATACGTGGCCGCAATCGAGCAGGCGCCGCAGCGCGACGAACGCGGGTGCATCCGGCGCAACCGGCGTCAGGAACTTGCCCGTATGATCGATCACGACGCGCGCGGGCAGCGACGCCAACGTTGGCTCGACGTCCGGCAGCGTGCGGCCGTCGAGCTGCAGGTCGACGTGCCAGCCTAGCGGCGCGATCCGTGCGGCCATCCGTTCCAGTTCGTCCCATCGCGACGTGCCGCCCGACAGCATCATGAACCGCACGCCGCGGATGCCCGCCGCGTGCAGCCGCTCGAGTTCGACGTCCGGCACGTCGACCGGCACCGTCGCCACGCCCCGCGCCTGCGGGCCGAGCGCGGCCAGCGCAGCGAGCGTGCAGCGGTTGTCGAAGCCATAGCCGGTCGGCTGCACCACGACTACGCGCGCAAGACCGAGCGCTCGTCGCACGCGCCGATACGCCTCCACCGGCGCGTGCGGCGGCCGGAACGTCGCCGTCGGCGCGAGCGGATACGCATCGTCGTAGATGTGGATATGGCAATCGCACGCGTGCGACGGCTGCAGGCCGTCGTCGTCGTCGCGCGTCATCGTGCGTCGCCCTGCACGGCGGACGTGTCGGTCGAACGCCAGCGTTCGAGCCGCGTCGCATGTGCCGCGTTGACCGCGCCATTCGGCACGCGCCCGTCGAGCAGCGCGGCGAGTTGCTCGACCGTCTCCAGCGCCTGATGCTCGACCGCCGGCCGCGTCAGCCCGCCGATATGCGGTGTGGCGATCACGCGCGGATGCGCGGCAAGTCCGGGAGTCGGCATCTGGTCCGCCGCACGGCCGACATCGAGCGCGCAACCGGCCAGCCGGCCGCCGTCGAGCGCCTCGGCGAGCGCCTGCTCGTCGACGAGCTCGCCGCGCGACGCATTAACGAAGCACGCACCGGGCTTCATCGCGGCGAACGCACGCGCATCGAACAGGTTCGCGGTTGCCGGCGTCGCCGGCGCGAGGCATACGACGTAATCGGCATCGCGCAGCAAGGTCGCCCAATCGACCTGTTCGAGCGACGGCGCGTCAACCCGCGCGTACGGGTCGTTCACCAGCACACGCATGCCGAGTGCGGTCGCGATCGGCGCGAGACGGCGCGCGATCTGTCCGTAACCGATCACGCCCAGCGTGCTGCCGCGCAATTCGCGGCCCATCAGCGGCACCGGCGGTGCGCCGCGGTGGTACGCGTTCGCATAGCCGCCGATGCCGCGCGCGAGGTCGATCATCGCGCCGATCACCCACTCCGCGACGGCCGGTCCGAAGCCTGGGCTCGCCTGCGTGACCAGCACGCCGGATGCGCTCGCCGCACCGACGTCGACGGTGCGGATGTCGACGGCGCAGCGCAGGAACGCGGCGAGCGCGGGCAACCCCTCGAACAGCGCGCGCGGCGCCGGCGTCTGCCGGTACGCGATGATCGCGTCGCATCCGTGCGCGGCGGCGATCAGCTCGTCCGTGCCGAGTTCGCGGTCCAGCGGATTGCACGTGACGTCCGCGATCGCCTGCAGCGCGCGCAGCGCCTTCGCGCCGAAGTAGTGATCGAGCATCCCCGACGGATGGGTGACATAGACGCGGGTCATGCCGGGCCTCCGTCAGCGTCCACTGCACGCGGCGGCGGCGCAACCGACGCGCGCTCCACGAGCGTGACGCCCGGAAACACGCACTGCCCGGGCACCGACGACGCATCGCCGTCGTGCCGCATCACGCGTCGCACCATTTCCGCGGCCATGTCGGGGACGGGCAACTGCACCGTGGTCAGCGCCGGCGACGAAATCGCCGACAGGAAATGACCGTCCATCCCCACGACCGACACATCGTCGGGCACCCGCAATCCGCCGTCGCGCAGCCCGGCCATCAGGCCGAGCGCGAACAGGTCGTTGACCGCGACGATGCCGGTCGGCCGCGCCGGGTCGGCCGCGAGCGCGGCGCCGAGCGCGCGCCCGACGTCGACGATCACCGCGTCGCCGTATTCGTTCGCCGGGCCGCCGTCGAGCACGTGCGCGTCGACGCCCGCATCGCGCGCCACCGCCAGAAAGCCGCGAATCTTGTCGCTGCGGCTCAAGGTGATGCCGGCCACCGTCGCGAACGCGAGCCGCGTATGGCCGGCGGCCACGAGGCAGCCGGTCGCGAGCCGCGCGGCCGCCTCGTTGTCGGCCGTCACGTGATCGACCTGCGATTGCTCGCCGGGCGTCGCGCGGCGGTCGTAGCTGACGACCGTCATCCCGCGTTCGGCCGCGCGCTCGAGGTGGCTTTCGTCGGCGAGCGACGAGATCACGATCACGCGCCGCACGCCGTGCGCGAACAGGTCTTCGAAGAACGACGCCTCCTTGCCGGCATCTCGATACGTGTTGCCGATCAGTACGCGATGACCGTACTGTTCCTGCGCACAGGCCTCGATCTCGCGCGCGATGTAGCCGTACATCGGATTCGCCATCGACGGCACCAGCAGCCCGACGAGCGGCGTCTGCCCCGTCTTGAGCTGGCGTGCGAGCGTGCTCGGCCGGTATTGCAGCGCGTCCATCGACGCCTTCACGCGTTCGAGCGTCTCGGGCTTCATCTGATCGGTGCGGCCGTTGAGCACGTTCGAAACCGTGCTGACCGAAACGGCCGCATGACGGGCCACGTCCTGAATCGTACTCATGTCGTCTTGCATTGAACGGGCTACAGGCCGAAATGGGCCGGCAGCCACAACGAAAACGCCGGTGCGAAGATCAGCGCCACCAGGGCGGCGAACAGCACCAGCAGGTATTTCACCATCGGCCGCGCCACGCGCCCGACCTCGGTTCCCGTGATCGCGCAGGTCGTGAACAGGCCGAGCCCGACCGGCGGCGCGAACAATCCGAGCCCCATCGCCACCACCACGACCGTGCCGAAGTGCAGCGGGTTGATGCCGAGCTGCAGCGCGATCGGCGCGAGCAGCGGCCCGAAGATGATCAGCGCGGGCGCGCCTTCGAGTACCGCGCCGAACACGATCATCAACAGCGCCGCCAGCAACAGGAATGCCGTCGAGCCGTACTGATGGGCGAACGCGGTCATTGTGCCCGAGACGAGCGCCGGTATCTGCTCGATGGACAGCGCGAACGACACGCTCGACGCCGCCGCGACGATGAACAGGATACCGCTCGCCATCGACGCCGCACGCACGAACACGCGGCCGACCGAACGCCAGGTCAGTTCGCGGAACGCCGCCCAGCCGACCACGAGCGCATAGACCACCGCGAACGCGGACACTTCCGTCGACGTAGCGATGCCCGACGTCACGCCCTTGCCGATCATCGCGACCATGATCAGCGCGACGAGCGCGCCGCCCGTGAGCGGCAGCCATGCGCGACGCTCGGTGAACACTGAGTCGATGTCGATCCGGCGTCCGCAGATCACGGTCACGACGGCCAGCGACGCAGCCAGCACGGCCGCCGGCACGATCCCCGCGAGAAACAGCCCCGCGATCGAGATGTTCGCGACGAAGCCCATGATGATCATGTTCACGCACGGCGGAATCGTCTCGGCCATCACCGCGCTGCACGCGAGCAGCGCCGCGGTTTCGTCGGGGTCCTGGCGTGCGCGGCGCACGGCGGGCATCACGACGCCGCCTACCGCCGCGATGTCGGCCAGCTTCGAACCCGATACGCCGGAAAAGCACGCCGTCGCGAAGATCACGATCAGCCCGAGCCCGCCGCGCACGCGGCCGAACATCCGCAGCAGCAATTCGACAAGCCGCGCGGACATCCCGTTCGACTCCATCAGCAGGCCGGCGAGAACGAAGAACGGCACCGCGAGCAGCACGAAATGATCGGCGCCGGCCATCACCTGCTGCGAGTAGACGAGCAGCGGCAACGTCGGATCGGCGAGGAAATACAGCAGCGCCGAGAAGGCGAGCACGAAGCCGATCGGCACGCCCAGCACGAGCCCGCCGACGAAGCCGGCGATCAGCAGCGCCCCCGGTGCGATCGCATGCTCGGGCTGCAGCGCATTCCAGCCGTACACGGCACCCGCAAGCATTGCGCAGCACGCGAGCGTGCCGATCACGCGGCGGCGCGGCGCGTTCAGTGCGTTCGCCAGCGCGAACACGCTCATGAACAGCGCGCCGAACATCATCGGATACACGTTGATCCAGCCCGGCAGGCCACCGGTGGTCAACTGGTCGTACGAGTCGCCGAGCAACTGCCACGACGACACCAGCAGGTTCAGCGAAACCGCCGCGACGATCCAGTGCCCGATCTGCACGAGCGCGCCCTGCCAGCTTGCCGGCAGCCAGCCGCGGAACAGGTCGATGCCGACATGCTGGCTGCGCCCCAGCACCGTCGCCGCGCCGAAGAACACCAGCACGATCATCAGCGCGCTCGCGACCTCCTCGGCCCAGTCGACCGGATCGTGAAGGAAATAGCGGAAGATGACCGACACGAACACGACCAGCACGTCGGCGGCCAGCACCGCCGCCGACACGTATTCGATCCAGCGCATCGCCGCGTCCAGCGTGCGCGACGCGACGCGGGCCGGACGGCTTGCGCCGGCAGCCGGCGTGGCGCGCGAAACGGAACCGGTATCCATCGCTCAACTCCGCGCGGCGGCGATCGCCGGAAACAGCGACGCGGTCGCCGGATACTGCTTCGCGAACGCGACGTAGAGCCGGTCGTGCATCGCCTGCCGCAGCGCCGTGCGCTCGGCGTCCGCCATCGGGTGGAACGTCATCCCGTGCTGCTTCAGCGCCTGCTCCGCCTGCGCGGCCTTCTGCGTGGCAATCGCGCGCTGCTGCACGGTCGCATCGGCCACCGCGCGGTCGAACGCCGGGCGCAGGTTCGCGGGAATCCGGTCGAGCGCGCGCCGCCCCATCACCACGGTCATCGCCGCGAACACGTGGTGCGATTGCCAGCACGATTTGACGATCTCGTCGAAGCGGCTCGCGAGCACGGTGGCCGGATCGTGCTCGAGCCCGTCGACGACGCCCGTCTGCACGGCCATGTACAACTCGCCGAACGGAATCGGCGTCGGCACCGCGCCCATCACCTTGAAGGTGTCCATGAACGCCGGCGTCGGCAGCACGCGCAGCTTCGTGCCCTTCACGCCCTGCAGCGCCGTCACGGGTTGCTTCGTGAATACGCAGCGCCCGCCGAAGTGCGAGCCCCACGTCAGTACCGAACAGCCCGAGCGCTTTTGGAGGAGCGCGTTCAGGCTGGCGCCGACCGGACCGTCGAGCACCTTCGCGACGTGCGCATAGCTGTCGAACAGGTAGCCGAGATCGAGCATGCCGAGCTCCGGCGCGACCGTCGCCCAGATCGACGACCCCGCGATCATCATGTCGATCGCCCCGATCTTCACCTGCTGCGCGACGTCGCTCTCCTTGCCGAGCTGGCTGTTCGGAAAGTAGTCGATCCGGATCGCATCGCCGACGCTCGCCTTCAGGTTCGCGGCGAGGCGCTCGTACCACACGTAGTGCGCGGCGTTCTGGTCGGCCGGCATCGACGACGAGCAGCGCAGCGTCACGGTCGGCTGTGCCGCGCGGGCGAGGTTCGGCAAACCGCCCGCGACCGCGAGCGTGGCTGCGGACGCCGTTTGCAGAAAGCGCCGCCGGGTGAAGGTAGTCATGGACGTCTCCTTTGCGATTGCGCCTCCCGGCGCACTGTATCGATTTAGTGTATCGATACAGTAATACGACGACCGACGAGAACAAAATGAGGGTTTCCCCTGTTTGCGGATGAAAATTCGACGGATGCGGGGCTATTTCCGGCCCGAACCCGGGATGGAACGCAGGATCATGCGGCTTCTGGCGCCGCGGGCGCAGCGTCCGGCCCAATCGCCGCCCATATCGTCAGACAACTGACTTTCGGTTGAGACTCGGGCGTTACACGATTCCGCCGTCCGCCCCCTCCGTCAGAAACCGCTCGACCATCGCGTTAAACACCGGCAGCGCCGGATTGTCGTTGTCCGCGCGCCAGGCGAGGTACAGTTCGGCCGCCACGTCGACGCCCGCGAGCGGGCGGAACACCACCCCGTCGACATGCAGTTCGCGCGCGGATGCGGGCACGAGCGCGGCGCCGAGCCCGGCACGCACGAGGCCGAGGATCGTGTGCGTCTGCCCGACGTAATGCAGGTAGTTCGGCAGGCGCCCGGCGCCGGCGAACATCCCCGAGATCATGTCGTGGAAGTACTTCCCCTCGTTCGGCGAATACGCGATGAACGGCTGCCGGTCGAGTTCGTCGGGGCCGATCCGTTCATATGCGGCGAGCGGTGCGCCCTGCGCGACCGCGACGAGCATCGGCTCGCGCTGCACAAGCCGGTATTCGAGCGGGTGGCGCGCGGCACGCTGGCGCACGAAACCCGCATCGAGCATGCGCGACGCGAGCGCGTCGATCTGCACGGTCGACACCATCTCGCGCAGTTCGACATCGACGTCAGGCAATGCGTGCGCCGCATGCGCGAGCAGCACCGGAATCATCCGGTATGCGCTGACGGCCGTGAAGCCGAGCGTGATGCGCCCCGCGCCGCCATGCGCGACGCGCTGCGCGGCCTGTTCCGCCCGCGCGGAAAATTCGAGGATGTGTCGCGCATCGCGCAGGAAGCGCTCGCCGGCCGCGGTCAGCCTGACCTGCCGGCTGCTGCGTTCGAGCAGCGCGATGCCGAGCGCATGCTCGAGCAACTGGATCTGCCGGCTGAGCGGCGGCTGCGTCATGAAAAGCCGCTTCGCCGCGCGACCGAAGTGCAGTTCCTCGGCCACCGCGACGAAACAGCGAAGCTGGTTCAGTTCAATCATTCAATTATTGAATCAATCGATAGTCGTTTGATGTTAGACGGATATCGATACGATTTCTATACTCGGTTGCACCTGATGCGCGGCCCACGCCGCGCACGACGACCGAGACTTTCATGACCATCGATATCCTGCTCACCCAGCCGCTTCCCGACATCATCGACGCCGAACTGTCCGCCCGTTACGCGGTGCATCGCCTGTATGCGGCCGACCAGCCGGACGCGCTGCTCGATCGTGTCGCGCCACGCATCCGCGGCGTCGTCACGGGCGGCGCGAACGGGCTGTCCACCGCGTTGATGGACCGGCTGAGCGCACTCGAAATCGTCGCGATCAGCGGGATCGGCACCGACGCCGTCGACCTCGAGCGCGCCCGCACGCGCGGCATCCACGTCACGACGACGCCCGACGTGCTGACCGACGACGTCGCCGACATGGCGATGGGACTGATCCTGATGACGCTGCGCGACCTCGGCGCCGGCGAGCGCATCGTGCGCGCCGGCCGCTGGGGCAAGGCCGCGCAGCCGCTCGCGACGCAGGTGACCGGCAAGCGGCTCGGCATCGTCGGCCTTGGCCGCGTCGGGCGCGCGATCGCGCAACGCGCACAGGCGTTCCGGATGCCCGTCAGCTATTTCGGCCCGCGCGAGCATCGCGACAGCGGCTATCGCTACGAGCCCGACCTGATCGCGCTCGCACGGGACAGCGACGTGCTGGTGCTGGCGGCATCCGCGGATCACGGCAACGTGCTGGTGACGGCCGACGTTCTCGCCGCACTCGGTAGAAAAGGATTCCTGATCAACGTCGCGCGCGGCAAGCTCGTCGACGAAGCCGCGCTCGTGCGCGCGCTCGCCGACGGCACGATCGCCGGCGCCGGTCTCGACGTGTTCGCCAACGAACCGCACGTGCCGGCCGCGCTGCTCGAACTCGAGCGCGTCGTCGTGCAGCCACACCGCGCGAGCGCCACGCACGAGACGCGCGAAGCAATGGGACGCATCGTGCTCGCCAACCTCGCCGCCTGCTTCGCGGGCCAGCGGCCGCCGACCAGCGTCACGCGCTGATCGCGACACGCCCGCCCGCACGACAACACCAAACCGGATGCCTCCGCACGACGGAGGCCAGGAGACACGCATGTCCAATCGATCCAGCGGCGGCGCAGCCGCCACCGCGTCGCCCGCGTCGCCCGCCTCACCCACTTCCCCCGCCGCATCGCGCACGATCGGCCGTGTCCGCTATACGGTGCTCGCGTTGATCTTCGCGGTCACCGTCGTCAACTATGCGGACCGCGCGACGATGTCGATCGCCGGCACCGGCGTCGCGCACGATCTCGGGCTGACGCCCGTGCAGCTCGGCATCGTCTTCTCGGCGTTCGCATGGGCCTATGCGATCGGCCAGATCCCGGGCGGCTGGCTGCTCGACCGCTTCGGCGCGCGCCGCGTGTATGGCCTGAGCCTGCTGCTGTGGTCGGTCTTCACGATGCTGCAGGGCACGGTCGGATGGTTCGCCGTGCAGGGCGTGGCGGCGACGCTCGCGTTGTTCGCGATGCGCTTCATGCTCGGCCTCGTCGAATCGCCGGCGTTCCCGGCCAATTCGCGCATCGTCGCGTGCTGGTTCCCGACGGCCGAGCGCGGCACCGCGTCGGCACTGTTCAATTCCGCGCAATACATGGCCGTGGTGCTGTTCACGCCAGCGATGGCGTGGCTCACGCACACGCTCGGCTGGGAGCACGTGTTTCTGTGGATGGGGCTGCTCGGTGTCGCGCTGGCGGCGCTGTGGTTTGCGTGGTATCGCGAGCCGCACGGCCATTCGCGCGTGAGCGACGCCGAGCGCGACTATCTGCGTGCACACGGCGCGCTCGTCGATCTGGAGGCGAATCGCGTCCGTCACCGCGCACGCGTGTCGTGGCGCGATGCATCGCAACTGTTCCGCCACCGCAACCTGTGGGCGATCTATATCGGTCAGTACTGCATCACGGCGCTCACCTACTTCTTCATCACCTGGTTCCCGATCTACCTGATCAAGGGACGCGGGATGACGATCATGGAAGCGGGCTGGGTCGCCGCGCTCCCCGCGCTCTGCGGGTTCACGGGCGGCGTGCTGGGCGGCGTGCTGTCGGACTGGCTGATCCGGCGCGGCGTGCATCCGTCGAAGGCGCGCAAGACACCGTTCGTCGTGGGAATGTCGATGGCGACGCTGCTCGTGCTCGCGAACGGCGCCTCGTCGAACACGGTCGTGATCGCGCTGATGACGATCGCGTTCTTCGGCAAGGGGCTTGCGGCGGTCGGCTGGGCGGTGCTCGCCGATACCGCGCCGGAAGGCATGGTCGGCCTGAGCGGCGGCGTGTTCAACGGCCTCGGCAACATCGCGGGAATCGTCACGCCGCTCGTGATCGGCTACTTCGTCGCGCACACCGGCTCGTTCGCGGGCGCACTGTGGTTCGTCGCCGCGCACGGGCTGATCGGCATCGCCGCGTACGCGTGGCTCGCGGGCCGCTTCGAGCGGATTAGCGTGACGCCGGACGCATGAGCGTCGGCACGCCGCGCGATCCTGCTCGCGCGGCGATCGCGCACCGTGTTATGCGCGGTGCATGGCCGGCGCCTCCCCGACCGCCAGCCGGTCGAGTTCGCGCAGATCGTTTTCCAGCGCCGGCGTGAGCGTCGTGCGCAGGTGATCCAGGAACGTGCGGATCTTCGCGTCGAGATAGCGGCGCGTCGCATAGACGGCATACACACTGACCGTCTGCAGCCGGTACTCGGGCAACACGCGAATCAGCCGGCCCTCGCGGATGTCGTCGAGCACGGTGTACAGCGCGACGCACGCGATTCCGCGCCCGGCCCGCACCGCGACGCACAGCGCGTCCGGCACGTTGACCTGGAACGGCGCCGGCTGCAGTTCATACACCGCCTCCTCGCCGTCGTTGCGCTCGAGCCGCCACTCGCTGGCCGGCGACGCGGGCGTATCGAGGCGCAGGCATACATGGTTCGGCAGGTCTTCCGGCGTCTTCGGCGTGCCGTGGCGCGCCAGATAGTCGTGCGATGCGACGAGCACGCTGCAACTCGTGCCGCAAGTCTGCGCGACGTAGCCCGAATCGGGCAACTGCGACGCGGTCACGATCGACACGTCGTAGCCTTCCTCGACGAGATTCGGCATCCGTTGCGCGAGCGTCAGCTCGACCGACACGTCCGGGTTGTCTTCCTGGTAACGCACGATCGACGACACGACGTGACTCTGCCCGAGCCCCGTCATCGCATGGATGCGCATCTTGCCGCTCGGCCTCAGCAGCGCGTTGCGCGCCTCCGCGTTCGCGTAGTCGATTTCGGCGAGGATCGATTTCGCACGCTCGAAATAGCGTTCGCCGCTTTCGGTGAGACCCAGATGGCGTGTCGTGCGATGCAGCAGACGCGTCTGCACGTGCGCCTCGAGATTCGATACCGCGCGCGACACCTGCGCGGTGGTCGCGTCGATTTCCTTGGCGACCGCGGTAAAACTGCCGGCTTCGACAACGCGCACGAACAGGCGCATGTTTTCGAGCATGTCCATTGAATTGGCTTGGGGAGTGTCGGTGGAGAAAAGGCGGCGGCGTTCGCGTCAGAGCAGAAACGGGACGCGCGCGCGAACCACGCCAAAGCGATCACCGTGCCGTGAAACAGGCGTGAGAGCGGGCATCGCGTACGTGGTTCTGACATATCGGGGGATTCGGTGGGCCGAATTGTACGCCGCTGCAGACAAATTTGCGCACTCATGCGGCCTTCAGGCTTTCATCCGACGAAAGGTTCTCGCAAGACACGTGCGTCGCGCGCCTGCACCGTCTTGATGAGGCGCGACAATTTGTATCACAACGCGATATAATTCCGCGCTTGTCCGCGATGCGCCAGCTCGCGCCGTCATTCTTACCGCTTACCCGTCCATGTCGTCAGGCCCCTCCCCATCGCGCCGCACATTCCGGCAGTGGCTGCACAGCTTCATTCCCCATCCGATGACGCTCGGCTGGCGCGAACGCATGCGTTCGTGCGCGGGGGCGCTCGTCGGCATCGCGACGGTCGGCGTCACGATGCGGCTGCTGCCCGGCGTGCCGGGCCTCGTGCCGCTGCTCGTCGCACCGATGGGCGCGTCGGCCGTGCTGCTGTTCGCGGTGCCCGCGAGTCCGCTCGCTCAGCCGTGGTCGATCGTCGGCGGCAATCTCGTCGCGGCGACGGTCGGCGTTGCGTGTGCGCAGTGGATCGCGGATCCGATCACGGCCGCCGCGGTCGCGATCGCATTCGCGATCGGCGGCATGTTCGCGCTGCGCTGCGTGCACCCGCCGTCGGGCGCGGTTGCGCTGACCGCCGTGCTGGGCGGCCCGGCGATCCACTCGCTCGGCTTCGGCTTCGTGGTCGAACCGATCGCGTTGCAGTCCGCGATCCTGCTGTCGGCCGCGCTCCTGTACCACGCGCTGACCGGCCACCGCTACCCGCACGGCGGCGTGCGACCCGACGCGAAGCCGCAAGCGGGCACAATTGCGCCGGCACGCGGCAGCTTCACGCGCGGCGACCTCGACGCGGTGTTGAAGCGCCGCGGCGAATGGCTCGACGTCGATCCGGACGACCTCGAAATGTTGCTGCGCGAAACCGAAATGCAAGCGTATACGCGCACCTTCGGCCAGCTCACGTGTGCCGACCTGATGACGAAAAACGCGATCGAAGTCGCGCCGTCGACGCCGGTGCCGACCGCGCTCGCGCTGCTCGAGCGCCATCGCGTGAAGGCGTTGCCGGTCGTCGACGGTGAGGATCGCCTGGTCGGCATCGTCACGCGCGCCGACCTCACGCGCCAGTTGCGCCGCCCGACGCCGCTGTGGCAGCGGCTGTCCGCGCGGCTGCCGCAGTCGTTCGGCGGCCAACCCGCCAGCGTCGCGACCGTGATGACGCGCGACGTCGCGTCCGTGCCGCAGACCATGCCGATCACCGCGATGGTGCCGCTGTTCACGCATTCGGGCCACCACCACATCCCGGTCGTCGACGCATCGCGCCGGCTCGTCGGAATCATTACCCAGACGGATCTCGTCACCGGCCTGTATCGGCAGACGCAGATGCTCGACGCCGCGTAACGCCGGCGCAATCTACAATGCAGATCTTTTCGCGAAAATTCGGCCATTTATATCATATTGTGATATATTTAATGCTACCGAAACCGCCTGCCCGACCGACTGCAATGACCGACACCCGACGTGCACTGACCAAAAGCGATTTTCAGCAACTGTCCGAGTTCCGCTACCAGATGCGCCGTTTCGAGCGCTTCTCCGAACGCGCCGCGCAAAGCGAAGGCGTGACGCCGCTGCAATACCTGCTGCTGTTGCACATCAAGGGCTACCCGCACCGCGAATGGGCAACCATCGGAGAAATCGCGGAACGCCTGCAGGCGCAGCATCACGGCGTCGTCGCACTGGTGACCCGCTGCGAGGCGCTCGGCCTCGTGAAGCGCAAGACGAGCGAAGCGGACCGCCGGCAGGTCGAGGTTCACCTCGAGCAGGCCGGTGAAACGCTGCTGGCCCGCCTCGCGGCGATGCATCGTGCCGAGCTGACATCGCTCAAGGGCACCTTCCAGGTTCCGCAGATCGATTACTGACCCAAGCTTTACCGACCTTTTCAATTCCGATGAACGCACCACACAAACGCGATTTCTCGACCAACGAACGCCTGCCCAGGATCGCGTTGCTCGCTGCCGTGATCGGCTTGCTCGGCACGCTGGCGGCGTTCCTGCTGTTGAGCCTGATTCACCTGTTCACGAACCTGTTCTTCTTCCAGCAGCTCTCGTTCGCCGACCGCTCGCCTGCCGACAACACGCTCGGCGCATGGGTGATCGTCGTGCCGGTGATCGGCGGGTTGATCGTCGGGCTGATGGCGCGCTTCGGTTCGGAGAAGATCCGCGGCCACGGCATTCCGGAAGCCATCGAGGCGATCCTGTTCGGCAAGAGCCGCATGTCGCCGAAGGTCGCCGTGCTCAAGCCGCTGTCGTCCGGCATCGTGATCGGCAGCGGCGGCCCGTTCGGTGCCGAAGGCCCGATCATCATGACGGGCGGCGCGCTGGGCTCGCTGATCGCGCAATGCGTGCACGTGACCGCCGCCGAGCGCAAGACGCTGCTCGTCGCCGGCGCGGCCGCCGGCATGACGGCCGTGTTCGGCACGCCTGTCGCCGCCGTCCTGCTCGCGGTCGAGTTGCTGCTGTTCGAATGGCGTCCGCGCAGTTTCCTGCCCGTCGCGCTCGCGTGTGCGGTGGCTGGTTTTGCGCGCGCCGTGTTCTTCGGGGCCGGCCCGCTGTTTCCGCTGACGACTGCCGCGCCGACGCCCGTCGCGCTACTGTCGTGCATTGTCGCCGGCCTTCTGTCGGGCATGCTCGCATGCGGCCTGTCGGCTGCGCTGTACCGCGTCGAAGACGGCTTCGCGAAACTGCCGGTGCACTGGATGTGGTGGCCCGCGCTAGGCGCAGTCGTGATCGGCGTCGGCGGCTGGCTCGAGCCGCGCGCGCTCGGCGTCGGCTATGACGTCATCGGCGACCTGCTGCACCAGCACATCGCGCTGAAGATCGCGCTTGCGCTGCTGATCGTGAAGGCCGTGATGTGGGTGGTCGCGCTCGGCTCGGGCACGTCGGGCGGTGTGCTCGCCCCGCTGCTGATGCTCGGCGCGGGCCTCGGCACCGTGCTGTCGCCGGTGCTGCCCGGCGGCGATCCGGCGCTATGGCCACTCGTCTGCATGGCCGCGACGCTCGGCGCAACGCTCGGCGCGCCGCTGACCGCGATCGTGTTCGCGTTCGGCCTCACGCACGACGCGAACGCGCTGCTGCCGCTGCTCGCGGCAACGCTCGTCGCGCACGGCTTCGCGACCGTCGTGATGAAGCGCTCGATCATGACCGAAAAGATCGCGCGGCGCGGCTATCACATTTACCGCGAATACGGCGTCGATCCGCTCGAGCGACATGACGTGGGGGAAGTGATGACATCCGCCGATGCGCTCGTCGCGATCGACGGCGCAACGACGCTCGACGCGGTCGAGTCGCAGTACTTCGGCGCGAAGCAGACGCACCGTGCCTACCCGGTTGTGCAGAACGGCCGCCTGCTCGGCCTCGTCGATCGCGCGACGCTCGATGCGCAGCGCGCGCAAGCCGGTGCCGGCGCGACGCTCGCGAGCGCGTTCGCCGATCGCGCACCTGCTGTCGCGCTCGCACACGAAACGTGCCGCGTCGTCGCGTCGCGCCTCGCGATGCTCGGCCTCGAACGCCTGCCGGTCGTCGACGATCCGCAATCGCTGCGCATCACCGGCATCGTGTCGCGCAGCGACCTCATCAAGCCCGCGCTCCAGCACTTCGACGACGAGCAGAAGCGCGAACGCTTCCGTCCGGTCGTGCCGGCCAACCTGCGCGACATCGGCATCCGCAGGCCCGGCTGACGCCGGCAGCGTGCGCGGTGCAGCGTCGCGCACCGCGCTCCCCCCTTCACTCCGACTCACGAAACGGCGCGCACCGCGCGCCGTTTTACATTCCGCGCGCTCCGTGTTTAAACTTCGTTGACAATTCAACGGACGAAAGTTTGTCATCATGGAATGCATGCGACGGGGCCACCATTCAGCCATTCCACTTCGGCAGCCAATAAAGAAGCGTCGCGGCGCAACATGCGAAGACATGCAGCACGCCGCGATCGTCGATTCGCCACACCGCCGGACAGCGAGCAGACCACACGGCGCATGACGTCGTCCCCGCGTCCTCCGGCTCGTTCGGGCCGCGCACGACGCATGTCGCACCGCCATAAAACGCACAGCACTCGAGCTGTCGTCCGGCAAGCGCATTAACAACTTGTTTCCGATTCGCCGGAACCGCGCTCGCTCGATGCAATCTCACAGGCACGCAGTTATGCTGCGCATCCCACTCAATCAATCACGACTCGAGGGAGATAAAACGTGAACGTGAAATACTTACCGCTCATCGCATTGACCGTGGCAATTTCTGCTCATGCCGCCGATCCGGCCGTGCAGAATGTGGGACAAAGCCAGAAGCCCGCCCAGGACGTCTCCGCATGTATCGCGAAGACCTGGGCCGACAAGTCGCAGCAACAGGTGATCTCGCAGAACGTGCTCGCCAACGGCCTCGCGACCGACGTCTACGCACCGGGCCAGCAGCCGCCGAACGGCGCCGCCGCGATGGTCCGCCCGTCGTGGAAGCCGGGCGCGAAGACGTGGGTCGGCGTTCGCGGCGACGCCGCTTCCGCGGGCGACATCAGCGCCTGCCTGTGAGCGCCGTGCCGGGCGGCATCGCGCCGCCCGCATGCGACAAGCCCCGCTTCGGCGGGGCTTGTCGCTTTATGCGCACCGGCCGCCAGGCCCGTGCGTGCGTGTTTCACGCCTCAGCGTACCCGCGCGAAGGAGCTTACAGGTAGCTGCAGACGTAATCGAGCGTCTCGAGCACTTCGATGTCGAAGCGACTCTTGCCCGGCACCGAGAACGATTCGCCCGCGCCGTAGGTTTGCCATTCGCTGCTGCCGTCGAGCTTCACGCGGCACTTGCCGGCCTGCACTTCCATCAATTCAGCCGCGTCCGTGCCGAAGTTGAGCGCGCACGGCAGGATCACGCCGAGCGTCTTGCGCGTGCCGTCCGGGAAGAGCACGGTATGCGACACGCACTTGCCGTCGAAATAGACGTTCGCGCGCTTGACGACCGATACGTTGTCGAATTGGGTTGCACTGGTCATGTGATGCCTCTGATTGCTGGATGCCGGATGGCGTGTTGTTGGAAGCCGGCCGGGTCGGCGGGCCGGCCGATATGATACCGGCTCGCGGTACACCTGCCGCAAACCCGCAATCGCACGCGGGAAACGACGAAGGCGCACGACCGATAATCAGGATCACTACGTTATAGATTGCTCGATCCCGCATGCGCTCTGCTCACCGCAATCCCTTGCGCCGCGCGGAATCGCGCAGGCAGTCCAGCAGCATCGCCGCGGCCGGCGTGAGCGGGCTGTCGCGGCGCGTGACGACCTGCACGGATACGCCCGGCAGCCGCTCGCGGATCGGCAGCACCACGAGCTGGTCGCGCGCCCACTCCCCTTGCAGCAGTTGCTCGGGCATCGACGCGATCAGGTCGCAACCCGTCATCAGGCTGTGGGCGAGCCCGAAGCTCGGACATTCGACGACCCGCTGCGGCACCGGCAGCCCGTATGCGACGAATGAATTGAACAATACCTGGGTCGAGCTTTCCGGCGACGGATTCATCAGCCAGTCGGCTTCGACGAGATCTGCGAGCGACGTGGCAGACGCGAGCGGATGCCCCTTGCGCGCGACGATCAGCGATCGGCTCGCATAGAGTTCCGCGTGATCGAACTCGGCCGCGAGCAGTTCCGGCACGACGACGGCCACCGCGAAATCGAGCGAGCCGTCGTGCAGCCGCGGCAGCGCAACGCCCGGAAATCCTTCGATGAGGTTGACGCGCGCGACCGGAAAGCGCCGCCGGAACGCGCGGAATGCATCCGGCAGGATCGTTACGGCGGCGGCCGGCGTGATCGCCGCCGCGACCGAGCCCGTCATCGCGCCCTGCGCCTGCTCGATGTCGTCGCGTGCACGCTGCATCTCGGCGACGATCAGCCGCGCACGCACCTGCAATTGCTGGCCGAACGCGGTGAGCTGCACGCCGCGCGCGGTGCGCACGACGAGCGAGACGCCAAGCGCGATCTCCAGCTCCTTCACCGCCTTCGTCAACGCCGCCGGCGACACGTTCAGGCGCCGCGCGGCCGCGCGAATGCTCCCTTCTTCCGCGACGGTGACGAACGCTTTCAACTGATGGTATTTCATGACGGCATGCGTGATTCGTGGAAACCCTGTGTGCCGCGACGCATGCCGAATCAGGGTATTCCCGAGCGGCAACCAGTGGTGTGCACCAAAGCAATTTATCAGCTTCTGGTGCGCAAAAGAAATTTATATGCTTGCACGTCATATGCGCGTCAAACGCCCACCGCCCCCACAGGAGAGACCATGCTGCAAGCCGTGAACCCCGTCATCCCCGGCATCGCCGCGATCGCCCCCGACCTGATCGAGGTGCGCCGCCGCATCCATGCGCACCCGGAGCTCGCGTTCGAGGAGACGCTGACGAGCGACCTCGTCGCCGAACTGCTCACGGGCTGGGGTTACGACGTGCATCGCGGCATCGGCAAGACGGGCGTCGTCGGCGTGCTGCGCGAAGGACAAGGCACGCGCACCGTCGGCCTGCGCGCCGACATGGATGCACTGCCGCTCGCGGAAACCACCGGCCTGCCGTACGCAAGCCGTCACGCGAACAAAATGCATGCCTGCGGCCACGACGGCCATACGGCAATGCTGCTGTGCGCGGCGCGCCACCTCGCGGCCACGCGCCAGTTCTCCGGCACGCTGAACCTGATCTTCCAGCCGGCCGAGGAAAACTTCGGCGGCGCGAAGTCGATGATGGACGACGGCCTGTTCGACCGTTTCCCGTGCGATGCGATCTTCGCGATCCACAACATGCCGGGCCGTGCGGCCGGCGACATGGCGTTCCGCACCGGTGCCGCGATGGCGTCGGCCGACCGCGTGACGATCACGCTGCGCGGCGTCGGCGGCCACGGCGCGATGCCGCACTTCGCGCGCGATCCGATGTCGGCCGCAGGTAGCATCATGGTCGCGCTACAGACGATCGTCGCGCGCGAGGTCGACGCGCAGCATGCAGCCGTGATCACGGTTGGCAGCGTGCAGGCCGGCGAGACCTTCAACATCATTCCGGAAACCGTCGTGATGAAGCTGTCGGTGCGCGCGTTGAACGCCGACGTGCGCGCGCTGCTCGCACGCCGCATCGAAGCACTTGCCAAAGGTCAGGCGGAAAGCTTCGGCGTCACTGCGGAAGTCGATTACGACTACGGCTACCCGGTGCTCGTCAACCATCCGGAGCCGACCGCCTTCGCGGCCGACATCGCGCGCCAGATGCTCGGCGCCGAGCGCGTCGAAACCGAGGCCGCGCCGCTGATGGGCAGCGAGGACTTCGCGTTCATGCTCGAAGCGCGCCCCGGCTGCTATGCGTTCATCGGCAACGGGATCGGCAGCAAGGGCGGCTGCATGGTGCACAACCCCGGCTACGACTTCAACGACGACATCCTCGCGATCGGCGCGAGCTACTGGGTGCGCGTCGCCGAAGCGTGGCTCGCGGCCTGACGGCCGTTCCTTACGGCTCTTCATCACGCAGTTCCGCGCTTACCGGGGGAACCCCATGGAAACGTCCGCTCTTTCGCTCGCCGGCTCGCCGGCCGATGCCCGCACCGCCGCGAAGAAACGCCGCCTGATCGCGGCCGCCGCCGTCGGCAACGCGCTCGAGTTTTACGACTTCACGGTCTACAGCTTCTTTGCGATCCTGATCGGCAAGCTGTTCTTTCCCGTGCATTCGTCGTTCGGGCAGTTGATGCTCGCGGTCGCGAGCTTCGGTGTCGGCTTCGTCACGCGTCCGCTCGGCGGTCTCGTGATCGGCATGTACGCCGATCGCGCCGGCCGCAAGAAGGCAATGATCCTGACGCTCCTGCTGATGGCGCTCGGCACCCTGACGATCGCGGTCGCGCCGACCTTCGCGCAGGTCGGCATCGCCGCACCGCTGCTGCTCGTGCTCGCGCGCCTGCTGCAAGGGTTCGCATCGGGCGGCGAAGTCGGCGCATCGACGACGCTGCTGCTCGAACAGGCACCACAGCATCGCCGCGGCTTCTATGCATCGTTCCAGTTCTCGAGCCAGGGGCTCGCCGCACTCGCGGGCGCGCTGACCGGGGTCGCGCTGACGTCGACGCTCAATGCCGCGCAACTCGAAAGCTGGGGCTGGCGCGTGCCGTTCGTGATCGGCACGCTGTTCGTGCCGATCGGCTATTGGCTGCGCCGCACCGTCGAGGAAGTGCCGGCCGCCGCGCATGAAGAACCGGTCGCGTCGCTGCCGCTCGCCGACGTGCTGCGCCATCACGGCAAGGCCGTATTCGCGGGGCTAGGCGTAACGATCGGCGGCACGTCGATCCACTACATCATCGTGTTCTACATGGCGATCTACGGCGTGCAGGTGCTGCACCTGCCGACCTGGCTGTCGATGACGGCAGGCTGCATCGCCGGCGCGATCCTGATGCTCGTGACGCCGATCGGCGGCCACCTGTCCGACGTGTTCGGGCGCAACCGGATCGTCTGGTGGACCCGCATCGCGCTGATGGCCGCGATTTATCCCGCGTTCGTCGCGTTAAACCGCTGGCCAGGCGCCACCTCGCTGCTGTCGATCATCGCCGCGTTGTCGATCGTGCACGCGATCAACATCGGCGCGACGGGCGCCATGCTCGGCGAACTGTTCCCGCGAGCGGTGCGCGCCACCGGCGGCGCGCTCGTCTATAGCGTGGGCGTCGCGATCTTCGGCGGCTTCGCGCAATTCTTCGTCACGTGGCTGATCGCCGCGACCGGCAATCCGAATGCGCCCGCGTGGTATGCGATCGGTTGCGGCGTATTCACGCTGCTTGCGATTCGTTGCATGGATGAGAAGGCAGGGAAGGCGCTTGATTGAATGGTGGGCGGTGCGTTGTGCATGGCCCGTGCCATTGACGCGGCACTCGCGCATCGTGCATGATCGCTTCATGCACGACGCCACGACCACGCTTTCGACGACCACGCGCACGACCGCCTCCGGCGGGCCCGTGCGGCGAGTGCGCGCAAGATCGTAGCGTCACCGATTCCCGCAGGCCCCGCCGGTTCCGGACGGGGTCTCTTCGTTTCTCCGTCCGCACCGGTCATTCAGGAGAAACGCAATGTCCGAAGTCCGTTCGCCCAAACGTGCGCTGCTCGTCGTCGACATGCAGGTCGGGTTGTTTCACGGCCCCGACCGTCCGCATGACGGCGAACGCGTGCTGGCCAACATCAACCGGCTGATTCGCCGCGCACATGAAGCCGGCGCACCCGTGTACGCGGTGCGTCACATCGGCCCGGCCGGCTCGCCGATCGCGCCCGACGCACCGCTCGCCGCGTTGTTGCCGGCGCTCGAGATCGATGTGCAACGCGATACCGTGTTCGACAAGACGCGGCCCAACTGCTTCGCCGGCACGCGGCTCGCGGAGTGGCTGCACGCGGCCGGGATCGGCGAAATCGTGGTTGCGGGGATGAAGACGCAGTACTGCATCGATACGACCTGCCGTGCGGCCGGCGATCTCGGCTTGCGTGCGGTGCTCGTTGCTGATGCGCATACCTGCATGGACACGCTGGAGTTGCCGGCCGAGCGGATCGTCGCGCATCACAATGCGACGCTTGGCGGGCCGTTTGCGATGTTGACGACGACGGAAGCGTGCGGGTTCTGATGCACGACACCGCTCAGACTACGGCGCATAACGGCACGCCTCGCAACAGCGTCAGCAAAGACCGGCCGCGCGCATCGCTTCGATGCACGACGATGTGTCGCGAACTGAAGCGACCTTCTTCGAGAGCATCACGTTTGCGGATAAAAATTCGCTGAGCCGTCTCTCGAAGCGAAATGAAAACTTGATCAGATCGACGGTGTTCCGGAAGGTCTCCTTGGGCAGTTTGCCTGTCACCGTCGACCAAATGAAGCGCTTGATCAAGCGTATCGCTCTCACACTGAACGAAACCTCCACCCTCAGGATCAGCGAACATTCGGCGAGCAGCGGATACATCCGTTTGTCGTACGCACCTTCGACAAACCAGTTGCCCTGCTCGATGATCCTTTCGATGGCTGCCGCCATCGACTCATCCGATCTCTTCGAAAACGCTTCGCCGCTCCTGTCCCAATACACGTCATCGAATTCGTACCTGGCGATATTGAACTTGCGCGCCAATTCCCTGGTGATCGTCGTTTTCCCAGCGCCCGATGGGCCTACAATGCAAACCTTCATGTTCCCGTCTCAATTCACGTCAGTCCGATGGTGATGAATCGCATAGCCGCCCTTCGCCGCAGACTTTTCGGTCGATGAACGTCAGAGACGTGTGAACATATCGAGCACTCTCTCGGTAGCGTCATGCAGCGTGACCGCCTCAATCAGCCATGCGAAATGTTTGAGTCGAAAAACAATACCTCCTCGGAGTCTCGACCGTTCGGCGCACGCCGGCGGCCCGTTCACCCGATATCGATTGAAAGACGTCCAGGGCCGGTCGCGCAAAGTGCGAGCAGCCCGCCCGAGAGTCCGCGAAGCATATGGAAATTCGGGCATCACAAGCTGGGATCGGAATGGCGATCCTTGGCCGATTCCTCTCGATGTTCACATTGCGAAGCATATTCATGTCGAGATCGAAGAAGCCAAGGCCTACGCAGAATCCATCAATATGAACCACTGAATATCAATCACTTTTGGATCACCTCGGCCAGCAACACTCGTGGACGCTTTTCAGCCTCACACGCGACTTTCCGGCCCTGTTCCCTCCTATCGACAGGCCCGGGCACGAGCGCCAACCGCGCAATCATGCATTTCTATGCAGCCTGATCCGTCGTCATATTTTAGCGTCGGACTATCGGGCGGTGGCTAACGCTGAGGATGAAGAATCGGCTACGATGACCGCAAGACAATACAGCGCTCGTCGTGAACCGCAGAGACCCTACGACGTTGGATATGCACGACAAGCTGCGCGGCTACTATGAACAGGAAATGGCGAAGCTGAAAAATCAGTTCGCAACCTTCTCCAACGAGTATCCACGCGTTGCCGCTCGCCTGAGCTTTACAAGCGGGCAGACGGGCGACCCACATGTCCAGCGAATGATGCAGGCGTTCGCGTTGATTGCAGCCGAAATCCGGGTCAACCGTCGACGACGGCGCGCCGAAATTCACCGAAGCGTTGCTTCATGTCTTGCACCCGCACTACCTGCGGCCGTTCCCGGCATGCTCGATCGCTCGCCTCGATCCGGTCAAGGATTTACCGAACAAGCCGGTCGTCTTGCCGCGTGGCATGGAACTCACGTCGCGCGGCGGGGAGGTTCGCTTTCGGACCGCCTATGATGTAACGCTTGCGCCGGTCCACATCGCAAGCGCCCGATTCTCAAGCAGTACCGTCGCACCGGCATACGTCGCATTACCGCCGAACACAACCAGCTTCATCTCCATCACGATTGAGTCGAGCGGCGCCGCCGCGCCGCTCGAAGCGGTTTCGCCCGACGCGCTGCGCGTCCACTTCACCGGAGAACGCCAGACAGTCGTGGCGCTGCTGGATACGGTCCTGCTGCGTGTCCGGGGCGCATTCGTCGAAGCGGACGACAGCGGACGCTCGATACCCATTGCCGGCATACCAGTCGTGGCGCACGGCCGAACCCGTGCCAGTCGCCCGCGCTTGCTCGACCTCCGCGCGCAGGCTCTTGCGAAAGCGCGTCAAGTTCTCAATACCCGGCACATTGTTTTGGATAAGCCAGTTCACCGAGAGAATCGCCATCTCTCGATCCTGCTCCGACTGCGCATCGTGCACGGGGTGCCCTGTCAGCACGCCATAGCGGCCCGGCCATGCGCAACGCAGCGCACCCACCCCGTAGAAGCGCTGCGCGCGCGAGCGCCATTCCTCTGCGATAAAGTTTGCCTGATTCTCGCCCATATCGCGATCCGACCACGTATGTGACCCGGTGTATTCATACTGCTCGCCCAAGCCCGGAACGTCGTCAAGATCGAACGCGGGCATCGTGACGTGCTTGGAAAGGTCCGGGCGCTTGTAATCGAATGTGCCCGTGTCGAGTTCGGCGGACTGGATTTCTTGCGAATCGATCCACTCCCCAAGGCCGTCAAATTCCTCGTCCTGCACCGCACCGCTGAACGAAATGTTCTTGCGCATCAACTCGGGAACCGAGAACAGATCGTCCATGATGACGACCTTGTGCGACTTGCCGTCCTTCGCGATATCGAACCGCGGAAAGAGGCCGAGTTCTTCGAATGTACGGTGAACGTAGTTCCAGTCGGACTCCCATTGCATCCGTTGAGAATACGAGCGCAGCGCTTGGCGCACTTGCCACGTCACGTTACCGGATGCTTGCGGATACTTTCCGAGCACGTCAGATACGGTTTGCTGCGCGGGGGTCTCGATCCAGTCGCGCCGGTCGCTGCCGAGTCGAAGCAGCGCGAGGAACGAGTTGAATCGAAGCTGGTAGTAGGTGTTCGCGCCGTCCGCACCCGAGCGACTGAACGCAGTTACATAACCGTGAATCGGCATTTCACTGCCGTCCGTTTGCCGAACCCACAGCGTCACGGATTGCCGGATCAGCGCGTTGGCCCGAATCGCTTCGAGCCGCGTCGACGTTACGTCGATCGTGAATTCGAAGTCTCGCCCCAGACATGCGCGCCCCAGACATAAAGCGGGACCAACCAGTCTTCACCAAGCGGCGTATCGAGGCGGACAATGCGTCCATGTTCCACGTACTGTGCGCGCAGTGTCTTGTTCAGGAGATCGGAAACCATCGGGCTACCCCGTGCTGGGTTGTAACAAAAACAGCCGCCGGGCAGCGCCGGGCGGCAGATTGGTATTTTTCATCAAAACAATAAAAGGCCCAGAATTCCCGCCGCTGCTGGGGCCTTCAGCCTCGACGCGGTTCAAACCGCTGAATCGCGCCCAGCCGGAATTCACCATATCGAATCGTGATCTATCCCGGCATACACCGATGATGTGTCACATTCAGTGCCTCAGCGCGTCGGAACTCCCGCGTGGCTTACATCATGCTGTCGAGCACAACGATGTCGCGGCAAAGCGCCCGCGCACGGATCGTCGCGTATGACGGTGGTTTCCAGTCCATAAACGTCAGAGAATGTGAATCCATCGAGCGCGTACTACCCGCGACGCAATGCTCGAGCACGCCCTGCACCTCCCGCGGCGAACCGGCGACCGAGCGACATGCAGGCAGCGATATAACAGCGGCCGCGGCTGGCACGACGCGTCCGAATCCGCCCGCCGACACCCATTTGTTTGCCGCGATGATCTTCGCAATCGCTGTAAACACAAAAAGGCACGGGTCTCTCCGCCTGTGCCTTTCCCCTCAGCTGTCCACCCCGCTCAGAACGTATGCATCATCCCCACATACGCGCCCGTCTGCGACTCGCCCGTCATCGGACTGGTACCCGACGTCGCATCCCGCGGCGACGCGAGCAGCGAGAAGTTCGAATTCCCGCCGTTACGCACATACGCAACCGTCCCATACAGGAACGTGCGTTTCGACAGGTTGTACGTGGTGCCGAGCACGTACATGATCGCGTGGCCCGACGGATCGTGCGACGCATCGCCGCCGCCGTCGCCCACCTTCACGTAGTACCCGCCCCCCGTCACGGCCCACTGCGGATTGGCCGCATAGGTCGCACCGAGCCAGTAGTGATCGGCACGATCGGCGACGCCGGCCGGACTGTCCGGCGCCTGGTAGTGCGTATAGGCGCCCTGAATCTTGAACTTCGCCACCTTCACGTTCGCGCCGACGAAATACTCGCGCGACGCGGTGAAGATGTTGCTGAACTTGCCGTTGTTGTCGCGCAGTTCGTCATAGATGCCGCGCACGTCGAGCAGCGCCGAGTGATACGACAGCATGATCCCGTCCGAGCGGCCGAAGTCGTCGGCCGCGCCGTAGTTGAAACCGCGCGACTGATTGCCGAACGCGTATTGCGCCTGCACGTCGAAGCCGCCGATCACCGGGCTGTGATATTCGATGTTGTTGCTGCTCTGCTGCCAGTTCCGGCCGCGCACGAGCGATGCCGACGAAAACGCCTGCTGGACGAACGGATCGAATTCCCACACGCCGTCGCTGTCGATGAAGAGGTTGCGGCCGGCCTGCAGCTGGCCCCACGTGTCACTCTTCAACCCGACATACGCGCGGCGCGACCACATGCGCCCGCCGCCCGTCTGGCCGTTCATCACCTGGAATGCGGTTTCGAGGTTGAAGACGGTCGACATGCCGCCGCCGAGATCCTCGACACCCTTCAGGCCGAACATGCTGGTACCCCAGTCGCCGCTTTCGGCACTCCAGCGTGTCGCGCTACCGCCGTTCGGCTGGGCAATGTGGTTCAGGTATTCGACGCCGCCGTCAATCCGGCCGTACAGCGTCACGCTGGTCTGCGCGAATGCGGCTGCGGGCGTGGCAGCCGCAATCAGCCATGCGAAATGTTTGAGTCGCAAAATGATGCCCCCTCGGAGTCTCGACCGTCCGGCGCGCACCCCATGCGCGCGCCGGCGGCCCGTTCACCCGCGATCGATCGAAAAACGTCCGGGGCCGGCCGCGCAAAGCGCGAGCAGGCCGCCCGAGATCGCGATGTTCTTGTAGAAATGAATCATGTTGTTGATCTGCTCGCCGCCCGTCATCGTCCAGTAGCGGTGGCCGATGAGCGCGGTGCCGATCGTGTACAGCGCAAGCAGCAGCGCGAGCGGCCGCGTCTGGAAGCCGACGAGGAGCGCGATGCCGACGAACAATTCCATCACGACGGCGATCGCGGCCGAAATGATCGGCGCCGGCGCACCCTCGGTTCCCATGAACGCGATCGTACCGGAGAAGTCGACGATCTTCTTCCAGCCGAACATCACGAACAGGATCACGAGCAGGATTCGGGACAGCAGCAGCAGCACATCGCGCTGGGACGCGAGAAACGGTTGATTCGGTGTCATGGTGTGATCAACGAAAACGATGCGCGAAGCGCGCGCACCGGATTGCCAACGAACCAGGACGGGCAGCCGCCTGCGCCGCCCGCCCTCCTCTGCAACAACCGGCATCGGGGCCCGCCCGATGTGCTGTGCTCCTCCTCTTGTCAGTGTTGCCCTGCTTCGTGTCGCGTGCTGCCGGCGTCAGCGCGCCTTCGCGACGTCCTGCTCGGTCACCTTCACGGCCGGATTGCCGAACTGAGCGGTCAGGTAGTTCGTCAGCGCGGCGATCTGTGCATCCGACAGCTCGTTACGGAATGCAGGCATCGCGACATCCTCGCTACCGGCCTTGCGCTGCACGCCATTCAGGATCACCTGGACCAGGTTGGCCGGGTTCGACGCACCCACCGTCGAGTTGTGGAACAGCGACGGGTAGTAACCGTCCGGCGTGCCCTTGCCCTGCATCTGGTGACACGTCGCGCAGTTGCCGAGATACAGCCGCGCCGGATCGATGCCCGACGACGCGAGCGCCACGCCGCGCAGCTTCAGCCCATCCTCGGCCGGCTTGCCCCACGACGAACGCGACTGCTTCGTGCTGCCGTCGGCCACGGCCGGCACCGTGCGGATGTACGTCGCGATCGCGCCGATGTCGGCGTCGGTCATCTTCGAGAAGCTGTGCTCGACCGCCTCGGCCATCGGTCCGGCCGCCTGCGCGACGCCCGGCACGCTGCCGGTACGCAGGTACTGGACGAGCTGCTGCTGGGTCCAGCCCCCGATCCCCGCGTTCGGGTCGGACGTGATGTTGTAGCCGTCCCAGCCCGCGAGCACCGAACCCGACAGGAAGCTGCCGCCCGTCTCGTCGAGCGACTTCTCTTGCATCGCGACACCGCGCGGCGTGTGGCACGTGCTGCAGTGCGCGAGGCCCTGCACCAGGTACGCACCGCGATTCCACTCGGCGCTTTGCGCCGGCTTCGGCTGGTAGGCGCCGTCCTTCAGGAACAGCCAGTTCCAGATCTTCAGCGGCCAGCGCATGCTCAGCAGCGCGGGAATCTCGTTCTTCGGCGGCGCCTGCTTGACCGGCTCGACGCCGTGCATGAAGTACGCGTACAACGCCTGCACGTCGTCGTCGTCGACCTTCGCGTACGACACGTACGGCATCGCCGGATACAGGTTGTCGCCGTTCTTCGCGACGCCATGGCGCACCGCACGCTCGAAGTCCTCGAACGTCCAGTTGCCGATACCGGTGTCCGGGTCGGGCGTGATGTTGCTCGAATAGATCTTGCCGAGCATCGGCACCGGCATCCCGAGACCGCCTGCGAACGGCTTGCCGCCCTTCGCGGTGTGGCAGGCCATGCAGTCGCCCGCGATCGCCAGATATTCGCCGCGCTTGATTTGCGCGGGATCGGCCGAGTCGGCCGCGCGCACGAGACCGGGCAGCGTCAGGCACCCGGCGAGGAGGAAGGTGAGAGTAGATTTCCGCACGGTCAGACTTCCTTCTTCAGCGTGTCCGACATCCGCAGCGCCAGCGCCGCGATCGTCAGCGTCACGTTCACCGTACCGACGGTCGGCATCGTCGAGCTGCTCGAGATGAACAGGTTCGGATGATCGAACGTCCGGCAGTCCTTGTCGACGACCGAGTCGCGTGCGTCCGCGCCCATGATCGTCGAACCGGTGATGTGGTTGTTCGGCGCGAACTCGTCGTTGAACACGACTTCCGTGCCGCCGAGCACCTTCGCGGCCGTCGCGTAGACTTCACGCGTGTGCGCGGCGCCGCGCTTCACGTAGTCGTCGATCGCGTACGTGATCTCCGGACGCGGAATGCCGATCGCGTCGGTGGCCGTCTTGCTCGGCACGATGCGGTTCTCGGGCTGCGGCAGGATTTCGTGGAAGCAGTCGAACTGCACGTAGCGTGCGGAGCGATCGCGAATCTGCGCGTCGAGCTCCTCGGGCTTCATCAGCTTGCCGGCCTTGAAGATCTTCTGCGTCTCCTGGTTGATGCGCGACATATTCGACAGGTGGATCTTCTTGGCGGCCTCGGTCGCCCGGAACGTGCCGTCGCGGAAACCGATCAGCGACGTCATTTCCTGCGGGCCGCGGCCCGGCCACAGCTTGTCGCTCGCATAGAACGACACGCCCGTGCCCGGGTGGTCCATCAGGTTGCGCCCGACCATGTCGGAGCTGTTCGCGACGCCGTTCGGGAAATCGCGGTTCGCCGACATCAGCAGGATCTTCGGCGTCTCGATGCCGTTCGCAGCCACCACGAAGTACTTGCCTTCGACGCGATGGTCGGCGCCCGTCTTGTCCTTGTAGATCGCGGCGACGATGCGCTTGTCCGGGCCCGTCTCGAGCTTGTAGACGACCGCGCTGTCGATCAGCTTCGCGCCGGCCTGCTCGGCCTTCTCGACGTGCACGATGCCGTTGTACATCGCGCCGATCGGGCAGATCGGCATGCAATTGTTGTTCCCGCAACAAGTCGGCCGGCCGTCGTACGGACGGCTGTTGCGCGCGACCGGCTCGGTCACCACGTGGAACTTCGGGTCGTAGCCGTTCAGCGCGCTCTTGATCGTCTGCTCGTTGAACGACAACGGCAGCGGCGGCATCGGGTATGGTTCCTTGCGCGGCGAGTACAGGTCTTCCTCGGGACCGGGGCCCCACACGCCGAGCTCTTCCTCGGCGCGCTGATAGTAATGTTCGAGATCGTCGTACTGGATCGGCCAATCGCGCGCGACGCCGTACACCGTCTTCATCTTGAAGTCGTTCGGGATGAAGCGCCACGCCGACGCGGCCCAGTGCCACGTCGTGCCGCCCACCGCGCGGATGTACTGCGAGTTGAACTTGTGCTCGCCCTTCAGGATCAGGTAGTCGTTCGGCGGGCCGTATTCCGGATGCGGGGCCCACGGGCTCGACGGGTACGGCGCCATGAAGTCCGTCTTGTCGGGCTGGTTCCGAAAGCGCTCGACGATATCGCCACGCGGCATGCGCGGCCCCGCTTCGAGCAGGATCACCGACTTGCCCGCCATCGCGAGCTGGTGCGCAACGATCGCGCCTGCGACACCGGACCCGACGACGACGACGTCGGCTTTTTGCGTATCGGTATCGGCCATCAGGCTTGCCTCTCGATCGGTTTTTCGGCCCAGAAGCCGGGTTTGTTGGGGCAATACGAAGGGATCACGAGCGTATCGGACACGACGCTGAACATTAATGCTTCTTCGTACGTAATCACGACGTTGTCGATGATGCCGAGATACCACGCTTCGAGGATCGTCAGCGCGGAGGCTTCCTGATCGGGACTCAGCGAACCGGACGCGAGTGCGCCGGCGAGTTGCGACAGACCGTCGGTCGTCTTGAACGAGCCTTTCTGCAACGCCTGCAGGAAGCGTTCGCCGAGCACGCGGCTCAGCCCTTTCTTGCCTGTCAGCGCTTCGGAGAGCGTCATGAACGTATCGAGCGGCGCAGTGCCGGGATTGTCGGCCAGGGCCCGCAACGCCAGTGAGCCGGTGAGGCCCGCCGCCGTCAGCGCCAGTGCGCCCTGCAGCCATTGACGCCGCGTGATGCCGCTTGCGGCTGCGTCGTCATCGCGACGCGAGTGGGGAGTGTTGTCGTTGTGCATGTTTCCTTCTCTCGAACACCGGATTCGGGAAAACCACGCTTGATAATTCTCAAACATTGGCGCGGCCCTGAAATGTACGCGCACAAATCGGATCGGACAATGGCTTTATAGTCCATTAAATGTTCCGCATTCCGAGACAATCGACATTTCGCTGCATCTTTGTGTCGTCGACGCGACAATTCTGCATCGGGATGCCGTGTGTCGCAAGCCGACGACACGCAGCATTCCGTCATCCGCTCACATGCCCGTCGGTTAGAATCGCCTGCAATCAAACAGAAAGCTTCCCTCCGAGGGCATCGAGCGATGAAGCAGCACGACAAACACAACAACACGAATCAATCCAATTCCAATCACACCACACGGCTGCTCCTGCGCATCGGCCCGGTTGCGGCGCTCGGCGCCGCGGCCGCACTGTCGCTGCACGCGCTCGCCGCACGCACCGTGAGCGTGTCGCCGCAAGGCACCGTCACCGAGGTCCGGCAAAGCGTCGTCAAGTTCGACGAAGCGATGGTTGCGTTCGGTTCGGCGTCCGCGCCGAATCCCGCGCGCATGACCTGCAACGATGCCGCTGCCGCGCGCGGCCAGGGTCACTGGCTCGACGACAAGACGTGGGTCTACGATTTCGAAAACGACCTGCCGCCGGGCGTACGCTGCTCGGTCGCGCTCAACGACACGCTGCGCTCGGTCGCCGGCAATGCGGTGAGCGGCCCGCGCCGCTTCACGTTTCAAACGGGCGGCCCGTTCCCTGTGACGGTGCGCCCTGGCTCGCGCGAGATCGAGGAACGCCAGGTCTTCGTGTTGAAGCTGAACGGCCCGGCCGAGCCGCGCTCCGCGCTCGCGAACATCTGGTGCGAAGCGGCCGGCATCGGCAATCGCATCCCCGTCACGGCCGCCGCCGACGACACGCGCAACGTGCTGCTCGACCACTTCGGGCTCAAGAAGGACGCCGCGCGCGTGCTCACGCTATCGTGCGCGCAGGCGCTGCCGGCCAGCGCGAAGATGCAGCTCGTCTACGGCAAGGGCGTGGCAAGCCCGAGCGGCATCGCGAACGAAACCGAGCGGCGCTTCGACTTCACCGTGCGCGCGCCGTTCGCCGCGAGCTTCTCGTGCGAGCGCGAGAACGCGAAGGCGCCCTGCACTCCGCTGCGCCCGCTGACGCTGTCGTTCAACGCGCCGATCTCGCGCAAGAACGCCGAAGCGATCAAGCTGCGCGGCCCTGACGGTTCGCTTTCGCCGACCTTCGCCGCGGACGATCACGGCGACGAGGTGACGACCGTCACGTTCAACCCGCCGCTGCCCGCGCAGGCCAGCCTGACGATCGAGCTGCCGTCCGGGCTGCGAGACGTGACCGACCGCTCGCTCGCGAATGCCGACCTGTTCCCGCTCGCGACGCGCACCGCGCCGATGCCGCCGCTCGCGAAATTCTCGTCGGGCACCTTCGGCATCGTCGAGCGCTTCGCCGAACCCGATACGCCTGCGCTCGTGCCGGTCACGCTGCGCAACGTCGAAGCCGATCTCCATATCGCCGGGCTCAACGCGGGCGGCGCGCAATTCGCGAACCTGAAGGTCGAAAACGACACCGCGATTCGTCAATGGATGCGAACCGTCGACCGCTTCGACAACTGGTCGATGACGGCCGGCACGATCGACGGGCGCATGCCGGGTTTGCTGCGGCGCAAGGGCCAGCATCCCGTCTACGTGCCGCTCGAAGCCGGCGAAAAGATGCCCGCGCCGCAGGACCGGCGCATCGACGTGCGCTCGCTGTCGCTGCTCGACGGCGAACCGGGCGCGCAGGCGCTGACGCTGCCGAAGGCCGATCCGAAGACGCTGCGCCCGTTCGAGATCGTCGGCGTGCCGATCGACAAGCCCGGCTTCTACGTGCTGGAACTCGCGTCGCCCGCGCTCGGCCGCTCGTTGCTCGCGAAACCGTCGAGCATGTATGTGCGCACCACGGTGCTCGTGACGAACCTCGGCGTGCATCTGAAACAGGGCCGCGAGAACAACCTCGTGTGGGTCACGACGCTCGACAAGGGCAAGCCCGTGCCGAACGCGCAAATTCGCGTATCGGATTGCAACGGCGACGAGATCGCGGCCGGCAAGACCGACGCGCAGGGTCTGCTGAAGATCGACGGCCCGTTCGAGCCGAAGCGCGAGTGCAGTTCGTCGGAACAGCGCTTCGACGACTACTTCGTGTCCGCTCGCGTCGACGATCCGAAGACCGGCCCCGACATGGCATTCGTCAGCTCGAACTGGAATCGCGGGATCGAATCCTGGCGCTTCAACGTGCCGACCGACAACGACAGCGCGCCGACCATGCGCGCGCATACCGTCTTCGACCGCACGCTGCTGCGCGCCGGCGAAACCGTGTCGATGAAGCATTTCCTGCGCACCGAGACGCTGCAGAGCCTCGCGTTCCCGTCGCAATACCCGACGCGCGTGACGATCCGCCATCTCGGCTCGGACCAGACGTACAAGCTGCCGCTCACGTGGACGGCCGACCATAGCGCCGACACGCAGTTCACGCTGCCGCCGGCAGCGAAGCTCGGCGAATACAGCGTGTCGCTCGAAGGCGGTCCGGACGATGCGCCGACCACCAGCTACTACAGCGGCAGCTTCCGCGTCGAGGCGTTCCGCCTGCCGGTGCTGAAAGGGTCGATCAGCGCGCGCGACGCGCAGAAGAGCCCGCTCGTCGCCGTGAAGGAAGCGCCGCTCGCCGTGCAGATCGACTACGTGTCGGGCGGCGGCGCGTCGAACCTGCCCGTGCAGGTGTCGGCGCTGATGAAGTGGGCGTCGCCGCCGTTCGCGGATCGCTTCGAGGACTTCAGCTTTTCGCCGTATCGTCCCGACACGAGCGACGGCAACGCCGACGACGATTCGCAGGACGGCGACAACGCGTCGTCGTCGAACAGCGATCCCGATGCGACGAAGCTGATCGCGGACAAGCTGCCGCTGACGCTCGATCGCAATGGCTCGGGCTCCGTTACGCTCAAGGGGCTGCCCGACGTCGACGCACCGAAGCGCATCGCGCTCGAAGCGACGTTCGCCGATCCGAACGGTGAAGTACAGACGATCCGCGGCGACACGATCCTGTGGCCGGCCGCGGTGGCGGTCGGCATCAAGGCCGGCCATTGGGTGTCGGTCGGCCAGCGCGTGCCCGTACAGGCGCTGGCGGTCGATCTGCAGGGCAAGCCGCGTGCGTCAGTGTCGATCGAGATCAAGGGCGTCGCGCACGTCACGACGTCGTCGCGCAAGCGGATGGTCGGCGGCTTCTACGCATACGACAACAAGAGCGACACGCGCGACCTCGGCGTGCTGTGTTCGGGCAAGACCGACGACAAGGGCCGCATGGCCTGCGACGCGACGCTCGAGCAGGCCGGCAACGTGCAGCTGATCGCGGTCGCGAAGGACGGCGACGGCCGCGCGTCGAACGCGTCGACGTCGGTGTGGGTCACGCGCGAGGACGAACTCTGGTTCGGCGGCGACAACACCGACCGGATCGACGTGATTCCGGAGAAGACGTCGTACGAACCGGGCGAAACCGCCCGCTTCCAGGTGCGCATGCCGTTCCGCTACGCCACCGCCCTCGTCGCGGTCGAGCGCGGCGGCGTGATGGAAACGCACGTCGTGGAGTTGAACGGCAAGAACCCGACCATCGACCTGAAGGTCGGCGAATCGTGGGGGCCGAACGTGTACGTGTCGGTGCTCGCACTGCGCGGCCGGATTCGTGAAGTGCCGTGGTACTCGTTCTTCACGTGGGGCTGGAAGGCGCCGGTCGAATGGGCGCGCGCCTTCTGGCGCGAAGGCCGTCACTATGAAGCGCCGACCGCGTTCGTCGACCTGTCGAAGCCCGCGTTCCGCTATGGCCTGGGCGAGATCAAGGTCGGCACGGGCGTGCATCGTCTCGGCGTGACCGTGACGACCGACGCCACGCGCTACACGGTGCGCAGCAAGGCACAGGCTCATGTGAAGGTGACGCTGCCGAACGGCCAGCCCGCACCGGCCGGCACGCAGATCGCGGTCGCGGCCGTCGACGAGGCGCTGCTCGAACTGATGCCGAACAACAGCTGGGATCTGCTCGACGCGATGTTGCAGCGTCGCGCATACGGCGTCGAAACGGCCACCGCGCAGATGGAAATCGTCGGCCGCCGCCACTTCGGCCGCAAGGCCGTGCCGGCCGGCGGCGGTGGCGGCAGCGCGCCGACGCGCGAGCTGTTCGACACGCTGCTGCTGTGGAACCCGCGTGTGACGCTCGACGCGAACGGCAGCGCGACCGTCGACGTGCCGCTGAACGATGCGCTGACGCGTTTCCGGATCGTCGCGATCGCGGCGGTCGGCGCCGATCGCTTCGGCACCGGCAGTACGTCGATCCGCAGCACGCAGGATCTGCAGCTGATCTCCGGCCTGCCGCCGCTCGTGCGCGAAGGCGATGCGTTCCGCGCGCAGGTCACGCTGCGCAACACGACCGACCGCGCGATGCAGGTCGTCGTGACGCCGCGCGTGACGGGCCTCGATGTCGCACCGCAAACCGTATCGCTCGCGGCCAACGCGGCGACCGAGCTAGCGTGGACGATCACCGTGCCCGAGCAGGCGCTCGACGCGGCCGGCGCGCTGAACTGGCGCATCGAGGCGGCCGAGCAAGGCGGCAAGCGCGCCTCCGATGCGCTGGCCGTCACGCAGAAGGTCGTGCCCGCGCTGCCGGTGACCGTGCAGCAGGCCACGCTCGCGCAGGTCGACGGCACGCTGACGGTGCCCGTGTCGGCACCGGCCGGTGCCGTCAACAACGCACAGGGCACACCGCGCGGCGGCATCGCCGTGTCGCTGCAATCGAAGCTGGCGGACGGCCTGCCCGGCGTGCGGCGCTGGTTCGAACGCTACCCGTACCGCTGCCTCGAGCAGCAGGCGTCGCGCGCGATCGGCCTGCACGACCCCGCGCAATGGCAGGCGCTGGTGGCACGCATGCCCGTCTACCTCGACAGCGACGGGCTCGCGAGCTACTTTCCGCCGTCGTCCGACGATTCGCACCATGGCAGCCCGACGCTGTCGTCGTACCTGCTGGTGGTGTCCGACGAGGCGAGCCGCCTCGACCCGCGCTTCGCGTTGCCGGAAGACATGCGCACGCAGCTGGAAGCCGGGCTCGCACGCTTCGTCGACGGCCGCATCGAGCGCAACACATGGGCGCCGCGCCAGGATCGCGACCTGCGCAAGCTCGCCGCGATCGAGGCCCTGTCGCGTTACGGCGCCGCCCAGGGCCGCATGCTCGGCTCGATCGAGATCGCGCCGAACCAGTGGCCGACGTCGGCGCTGATCGACTATCACGCGATCCTCACGCGCGTGAAGGACATCCCGCAACGCGACGAGAAACGCGCGCAGGTCGAGCAGATCCTGCGGGCGCGCCTCACGTACCAGGGCACGCAGCTCGTGTTCTCGACCGCGCGCGACGACGACCTGTGGTGGCTGATGACGAGCAACGAGACCAACGCCGCACGTCTCGCGCTCGAATTCGCGGGCGACCCGGCATGGAAGGACGAGATGCCGCGCGTGACGACCGGCCTGCTGGCGCTGCAGCGCCAGGGCGCATGGCAGACGACGACGTCGAACGCACTCGGCCTGCTCGCGGTCGAGCGCTTCTCACGCACCTACGAGAGCACGCCCGTCACCGGCACGACGAAGATCGCGCTCGCCGGCAACGACCGCGCGATCCCGTGGTCGCAGGCGCCCGCCGACACCTCCGCGTCGGCCACCGCCGCGACGCGGGCCGCCACGGCACGCAGCGTGCTGATGCCGTGGTCGCGCGCATCGCAGGCACCGGCTACGCTGTCCGTCACGCAGGACGGCACGGGCCGCCCGTGGGCGACCGTCGAGAGCCTCGCGGCCGTGCCGCTGCGCTCGCCGTTCGCGGCCGGCTACCGGATCACGAAGACGATCACGCCCGTGTCACCCGCCGTCAAGGGCGTGCTTACGCGCGGCGACGTCGTGCGCGTGCATCTCGACATCGATGCGCAGAGCGACATGACGTGGGTCGTCGTCAACGATCCGATTCCGTCCGGCGCGACGATCCTCGGTTCGGGCCTCGGCCGCGATTCGGAAGCCGCGACCCAGGGCGAGAAAACGCCGGACGGCGCGTGGCCGTCGTTCATCGAACGCGATTTCGACGGCTACCGCGCGTATTACGACTATTTGCCGAAAGGCAAATTCTCGGTCGAATACACGGTGCGGCTGAACAACGTCGGTACGTTCGGGTTGCCGCCGACGCGTGTCGAAGCGCTGTACGCGCCGTCCGTGTACGGCCTGTGGCCGAACCCGCCGATGACCGTGAAGCCGGCCGACACGAACAAGTCGTGAGCAAGCGATGATCGATCAGGTATTGCCGCGGCCGGCGCGTTTCGCCGGCCGCGTATTCGTCGCCGTCGTGCTCTCCGTGCCGCTCGTCGCGCATGCGCTGCCCGGCTACGACGACGTGCGCCGCAACTGGCGCAGTTCCGACTGGGTGCTGCTCGCGCGCGACGGCACGCCGCTGCAGCGCACGCGCGTCGATCTGACCGAACGCCGCGGCGAATGGGTGTCGCTCACCGACGTGTCGCCCGCGTTCCGCGAAGCGATCGTCGTGTCGGAAGACAAGCGCTTCTACGAACACAGCGGCGTCGACTGGCGCGGGATTGCCGGCGCGGCCTGGGGCAACTTGTGGAACGAGCGCACGCGCGGCGCGTCGACCGTGACGATGCAGCTCGCCGGGCTGCTCAGCGATTCGCCGCGCCGCTCGGGCCAGCGCTCGCTGCCGCAGAAGGCCACGCAGGCGATGAACGCGCTGCTGCTCGAACGCGGCTGGCGCAAGGACCAGATCCTGGAGGCGTACCTGAATCTCGTGCCGTTTCGCGGCGAGACGGTCGGGCTCGCCGCGCTGTCGCAGGTGCTGTTCGGCAAGGCGCCGTCCGGCCTCGACGCACGCGAGGCCGCGATCGCCGCCGCGCTGGTGCGCGCGCCCAACGCGGCACCCGCGAAAGTCGCCGAGCGCGCGTGCCGGATCCTGCGCGACATGCACGCGGAGCAGGCGTGCGCGTCGCTCGACGGCTACGTGCAGCTCGTGACCGCGCGCCCGGCCAACGCCGTGCGCGACGACGGCGCCGCGCTCGCCCCGCACTTCGCGCGGCGCATCGCGGCCGAGGTCCGGCCGAAGGCCGGCGCACAGGTACGCACGACGCTCGATGCGCCGCTGCAGCGCTTTGCGCGCGACACGCTGACGCGCGCGCTGACCGAGCTCAACGCGCCCGCGCACCGGCGCAACGTGCAGGATGGCGCGGTGGTCGTGATCGACAACGCGACCGGCGAGATTCGCGCATGGGTCGGCTCGTCGGGGGCGCTGTCGAGCGCGCGCGACGTCGACGCCGTCCTCGCGCCGCGCCAGGCCGGCTCGACGCTCAAGCCGTTCCTCTATGCGCAGGCGATCGACGAGAAGCGGCTGACCGCCGCGTCGCTGCTCGACGACGCGCCGATCAACCTCGCCGCCGGCGGCGGCCTGTACATTCCGCAGAACTACGACAAGGACTTCAAGGGCTGGGTGAGCGTGCGCAGCGCGCTCGGCGGCTCGCTGAACGTGCCGGCCGTGCGCACGCTCGTGCTCGTCACGCCGCACCGCTTCGCGCGCACGCTGACCGCGCTCGGCCTGCCGCTCGCGCAGGAAGGCGACTATTACGGCTTCAGCCTCGCGCTCGGCAGCGCGGACGTCACGCTGCTGTCGCTGACCAATGCGTATCGCGCGCTCGCGAACGGCGGCGTCGCGCGCAAGACCGTCGACCTGCCTGCGGCAGCACCCGCCGCCGGCGCACCGGCGCCGGCTCCGGCCGCAACGACGACACGCGCGAATGACGGCACGCGCGTGTTCAGCGAAGCGGCCACCTTCATCGTTACCGACATCATCTCGGACAACAACGCGCGCGTGCGCACGTTCGGCTTCGACAACCCGCTCGCGACGCGCTTCTTCTCGGCGGTCAAGACCGGCACGAGCAAGGACATGCGCGACAACTGGACCGTCGGCTTCACGTCGCGCTATACAGTCGGCGTGTGGGTCGGCAATGCGGACGGCTCGCCGATGTGGGACGTGTCGGGCGTGACGGGCGCGTCACCGGTCTGGTCGGCCGTCGTCGGCTATCTGCACCGCGACCTGCCGAGCCGCGCGCCGCGCCCGCCTGCCGGTGTCGAAATGCGCCGCATCACGTTCGAGCGCGACCTCGAGCCGTCGCGCAACGAGTGGTTCCTTGCAGGGACGGCGCTCGACACGATCCGGCTCGCCGCGCCCGTCACGCCGGGCAAGGACGGCGCACGTGCGCCGCTGACGATCGGCACGCCGACCGACGGCACGATCTTCGCGATCGATCCGGACATTCCGCCGAAAAACCAGCGGATCTGGTTCGAGCGTTCGTCCGGACACGCCGGTCGCTTTGCATGGCGGCTCGACGACAAGGTGATCGGCCATGCCGACCGCGTCGCATGGATGCCGTGGCCGGGACGGCACCGGCTCGAACTCGTCGATGCACGCGGCAACGTCGCGGATGCGATCGGCTTCGAGGTGCGCGGCGCGTTCGCGAAGCCCGCCGCGCGCAAACCCTGAGCGCGTGAGCCGGCCGCTTACCGGCCTTACTGGCCGGCTGCATTCGCCTTCGGCGCTGGCGCGGAGAAGTCGATGACGGGTGCGGTGGAGATCGCCGCTTCGTTCCCGACGCTGAAGTTCGGGCGCGGCTGGTAGTCGAAGATCCGCGCGATCACGACACCGGGGAACTGGCGGATCTGCACGTTGTACTGCTGCACCGTCTTGATGTAGCGGCCGCGCGCGACCGCGATACGGTTTTCTGTGCCTTCGAGCTGCGTCTGCAGGTCGCGAAACGCCTCGTTCGCCTTCAGTTCCGGATAACGCTCCGACACCACCATCAACCGGCTCAGCGCGCCCGACAATTCACCCTGCCGCTGATCGAACGCCGCCAGCGCGGCAGGATCCTTCGCCATCTCCGGCGTCATCTGCACGCTGCCCACGCGCGCGCGGGCCGACGCGACCTCGGTCAGCACGCGCTCCTCGTGCGACGCATACCCCTTCACTGCCGCGGCAAGGTTCGGCACGAGGTCGGCACGTCGCTGATACTGGTTCAGCACCTCGGACCACGCCGCGTTGACGTCCTCGTCCGACGACTGGATCGCGTTATAGCCGCAACCGGCGAGCGGCGCGAGCACGCAGCACACGAGCAGGATTCGAAACCATTTCATTGCTTGATGTTTCCCGTTGAATGCCCCAGTCGGAGCGGTAAATGAAAAGGACTGGCGCGGCCACGCCACATACGGCGGCTACCAGCGGCCCGATGCACCACCGCCGCCGCTCGAGCCGCCACCGCCGCTGAAGGAGTCGGACGAACCGGAGCCGGACGAACGCGAGCCGGACGACGGCCATTTGAAGCCCGACGACGAGGAACCACTGGACGAGGAGCCGCCGCCCGTCAGTTTTTCGGCGATCCACAGGATCGCCACCACCACGCAGAAAACCGCCACCAGGACCTCGCCGGGCGAATATCCCAACAGATGCCCGATCCCGATCAGCGCCAGCAGCGCCCCGCCGACGATCGCCGTGTACTTGCGAATGCGTGCGGAACGAACGACGCCGATGCCGAGCAGCCACGCACCCGCACCGGCGCCCGTCGGGACGATCGCCAGCACGCCCAGGATCGCTTCGACATCGCCGTTGAAGATCGCGCCGACCGGCAGCATCGCGGCCGGCACGATCGTCGCGACGAGGTAACTGACCGGCAACATCACCTGCCAGCGCAGCTTGCGCCATTCGGTGACGGCGCCCAGCGCGACGCCGATCAGCCCGAGCAGCAACCAGAACATGAAGCTGCCCGTGTCGGCCGGGGGTTGGTCAGGCAAGCCGTTCGACAGCCGCCTCGTGTCGCGGGACGACGCGAGCGCCGCTTCGTCGCCGGCCGGCGCGCTGTCCGATGCCGCCATTTCCGGCGGCGTCATCTCGCGCGCCAGCGCATCGACCGCGTCGCTCACGCCGGCTTCGATCCGCTTCTCGCGAAACGCCGGCACGATGCGCTCGCGGATGATGCGCCCCGCGACGATGTCCGGAATTGCGCCTTCGAGGCCGTATCCGACCTCGATCCGCACTGTGTGATCGTTGAGCGCGGCGACGAGCAGCAGCCCGTTGTCGATTTTGCTCTCGCCGAGACGCCATTTTTCGAACACCGCGGTCGCGAATTGCTCGATCGTCGAGTGGCCGGTCGAGCCGACCAGCAGGATTGCCATCTGCACGCCGAGGCGACGTTCGAGATCGGCGAGGCGCTCGGTCAGCTCCGACGCGCACGCGGCGCTCAGCGCGCCCGTCATGTCGGTCACGCGGCCTTTCAGCGGCGGCGGTGCTTCGGGATCGTTCGCGACGGGATAGGAAGCTGCGGCCGCCACGTCCGTGCAGGCCGACGGCGCGCCGGCCACCAACGGGGTGGCGCCACTGCCATCGCCGCCGACAGCCGCGCCGCAAAGGAGCGCCGCGCCCGCCAGCAGCACGGCAGCCAGCACCGCCCAGGCCGTGCCGCTGGCATTGCCGCGCAGGCGTGCGGTTCGCACGGGAGTGCGGGAAGTACATGCGATCGAAACCGGATCGCCCTCGCAATCCGGAAAGCCTGGCCGGCCCGTCAGTCGTTTCAGATTCATGTCGGAAACCAAGCGCCGGTTCCGTCGGGAACGGCGCATTCTCTCGTCGTTTTTTAATCGTCCCGCAGCATAACCAATCGTGAAGGGAATCGAAAGGTTCCAGAGCCGGGCGGTTGCCGTGTTGCTGCAGTGCGGCGGCGCCGTTCGTGTGAGCAAACGTGGCGAAAAGTGTCCGTCGGAAACGCATCCTGCGCGCGATCCGCCATGAAAACGGGCAAGCATCGCCCGGATCCGGGACATAGAATATGAACGGCGCCGCACCTGTGCCGCCCAACGGTTGCCCCTTCCTGCGACTGACCGCGACCATGAATCTTCGTCATCCGCGCTTCATCCGCCCTGCGCTGGGCACTGTCTGCGCCGCAACCCTCGTAACCGTTGCAGCCTGCAACGGCGACGCGTGCTTCGGCGTGGACGTCTGCTTCAACGACAACACGCAGACTGTCGCGCTGTCGGGCACGGCCGCCACCGGCGGCGCGCTCGCGAGCGCATCGGTGACGGTCAGTTGCGCGCAAGGCTCGGCGACGACGCTGACCGACGGCGGCGGCAACTACCGCATCACCGTCAACGCCGCGCTTCCATGCGTGATTACCGTCGCATCGGGGGGCACGAGCCTGCACTCGCTCGCGTATGCGGGGGGCACCTTCAACACGACGCCCGAGACCGAGCTGCTGCTCGTCTATCTCGCCGCGCAGCTCGGCACGAACACGGCCGGGTTGATCGGCAACTTCCAGGGCAATGCGCACTTCCAGCAGGTGATGAACAACGCGAATACGGTGCAGGCCGCGCAATCGGCGGTGGTGACGAATCTGCAGCAGCGCTATGCAGTCACGCTGTCGACGCCCGCGTTCCTGACGACGCCGTTCGTGGTCGGGCAACCGGGCGTCGACAGCGATCTCGCCGCGCTGGCGAAGGCCGGCGCGATCGATTCGAACGGGATGCCGGATGCGACCGCGGTTTCGCTGTTGACTCAGGCGGGCGCGGCGCAGCCGCTATAGGCGGCACTGCCGCGAGGCAAGAATCGGGCGGTCAGGCGCCCGCTGCGATTGCCGTGTCGGCATCGGCGCCCGTATCGGCCGGCAACGCCCACCGTTCGTGATCGCGCCATTCATGAGCGATGCGCTTATGCGGCCTCGCCGCTGCCGCACGCGACGGTCGCGGCGTGCTGCTGCGTCAGGTAGCGCAGCAGCTTCGTCACCATCCACACGACGATGAACGACAGCGCGACGAAGAACACCGCGAGCGGCGTCAGCACCTGGATCGACACGAAGCCGGCGAGGCCCATCATCGCGGACGACACGAGCAGCAGCGCGCATCCCAGGATCGCACTGGTCAGCCCCGCGATGTGAGGAAACAGCGAGTTGCCCTTGGCCATCAGCGTCGGATACATCGCGCCCGCGCAGAAGCCCATCACGAGCACCGGCATCGCGAGCGTCCACACGCGCAGGCCGACGACCAACGCCAGCACGAGCATCGCGACGGCGGCGCCCGCCATCACGCGCGCGCCGATACGCAACCGCTGTTCGGCGCTCGGCAGCCCGTGCCCGTGAATCCGGTTCGACAGCCCGCCGAGGAAATACATCAGGCCGATCCCGAGCGCGAGATAGCCGAAGAAGGTCGGCGGCTTGTGCAGCGTCGTCTGTACCATGAACGGCCCGACGATGTTGAACACCAGCAGGATGCTGTAGCACAGCCCCTGCGCGAGGAAGCAGCTCTGGAACACCGGGCTCGCGAGCACCTTGCCCGCGTTCGTCATCAGCGTGCGCGGCTCGAGATGCACAGGTTTCGGCAAGGTTTCGCGGTAGTGCCACAACAACGCCCACATCACGAGCGAATACACGAGCAGGAACACGAGGCACGCGCGCCAGCCGAACCATTCCTGCAGGTGCGCGCCGATCACTGGCGCGATGATCGGCGCGAGGCCCCACGCGATCGACATGTACGTGAACGCATGCATCAGCGCCTGGCCGGAGAACGAATCGGTGATGATCGCCTTCGCGAGCAGGTTCGTGGTCGCGATCCCGAAGCCCTGCAGGCAGCGCGCCAGCACGAACGTCTCGAGGTTCGGCGCGCCGAGCGACAGCAGGCAGCCGATCGTGTAGATCACGAGCCCGAACGCGAGCACGCGCTTGCGCCCGTACGCATCGGCGATCGGGCCGAAGATCAGCTGGCCGAGCGCATAGGCGGCCATGTAGCCGGACACGCTCGACTGGATCGCCTGCGGCGTCGTCGCGAACGAGCGCGCCATGTCGGGCAGCGCGGGCACGTAGATGTCGATCGCGAGCTGGCCGGCGGAGGCGAACAGGCAGATCAGGAACAGCAGGAAGCGCGGCGAGTTCGATTCGCGCGCAGGAGTGAGCGAGGCGTTCATGACAACCGGGAAGGATTCGGACGGCGGCAACACGCGCCAATTTGTTCGAATCACGAACAGCGGTGCGCGGCCAATCGCACATTGTGCCTGTTGTTGCGCGACGCGACAGGAATCCCATGGCGCGGGCGAGGTTGAATGCCGATTGCGGCACAGCCGGAAACCGGCTATGCACCCTGCATCGGATCGGTCGCGACTGCACGGGACAGGTGCTTGCCGCGGGCCTGCGCCGCTTTTAATCCTGACTTAAGCCTGTGCCCGCATATTCACTCATGGCTCCATCCGTGAGCCGCACGATTCGTTCGTTGTTGATTCGATCAGTTTCGTTTGATGGAGATACGATCTATGCGATTCCGTTCGTATATGGCAGCGGGCGCGCTGGCGCTGATGCCCGTGCTCGCCCTGGCCGGGCAGGCCGCCAACGCCCCGGCCGCACAGCCGATGTTCGTCAATGTCGACGGGCACGCCGTGCCCGTGAAAGCCGAAACGCACGTCGTCCACACGGCGCTCGGCCCGATGAAGGTCAGCTCGTGGAGCTGGCACAGCCCGCATGGCGGCGCGAGCTTCGAGATGCAGACGTCGTCGTCGGGCGGCGTGCCGCCGGCGGCCGCGCTGCGACAGATCCAGGCAGCCCAGGCGCAGATGATCGCGATGCAGCAGCAGATGATGATGTTGCAGCACGCGACGCTGGGCGACGCGCTCGCAATGCCGATGCCGCAACCGGTCGGCTTCGCGATGCCGATCTGGGCAATGCCGGAACCGGTCGTCGTGATCGTGCCGGCGCAGCCGCCCACGCAGTCGATCGGGCCGGCACCGGCACAGGCAGCGCCGGCCCGACCGGCCGCACGCGGGCCGGAAATCAAGGCCTGATACCCGGCTCCGTCGCGCGAGCGACCGGGCCGAAAACCGAAACCGCCGGCATGCGCCGGCGGTTTCTTATTGGTTCTTCGTGGAATTCCGTGGATGTCGCTTGCCGACCCGTTGCTGCCATGTGGATTCTCCTAAAGCTGACGAACGGCCTTTCCATCGAACATCTCCAACTGGCCGACTGGCTGCATGCTGATTGACTCAGTTCGACGCGTTGTCAACAAAAAGTACACGGTCATCAATGTTTACAGTCTTCCGGCCTGATCGTGATCGTCGTAACCGAGGTGCTATCTTCCCATCGATAGTCGTAAGTGACCGGAATGCTATTATCTCTAACATCCTTCATCAGGTCACCTGTACATACCGCGCTAATTAATTTCGGACGCAACTCCGCGGCAAACTGCTGAGTGCCTACGAGTGATTTATTTACATTAACGATGTGTGTACATGTAAATTATCATGTGATTCATCGCCATTACTCGATCCAGTCGCTCACGCCTCCCAACCATGATAGACAGATTTTTATTCATCACGCTCATTCTCTGGATCAGATCTCCGTCGATTTGTTGATTGCGATCGAGTGTAGTTGAATTGGGTGTAATATAAGCATTTGCAGAAGCGGCAGTCATATATGAAAAAAATAAAATTTACATCAGCAAGGTTACTTTTTTCATCGCAGACTCTTTTGTTTCGCTTGTCGTGAAAAATTTAATAACCGAACGGTCCCTGCCTCCGTGATTATCGATGATCGACACAACTGCGTTGAACGGCTCTTCATGGCTGCCGCTCGCCATCACCGACAACTAGTCGGATGGCGGACTTCGACCACTCCCGCTCGTGGCATTGGTCTTGGCTAACATTATTCATTCGGGGAACGGGCATAACGCGGCTGGGACGGGTTCGCATCTTCGACGCGACAGATTTTGCCCTCTTTCTCAAGTTCAGCGAGAGCAGACATCAATGATGTCGACATTTTTTGATTTACCAAAACAAGAAGCCGATCAAGTTAGCACCAGCTCAAGTCACCGTCGCGCGTGGCAATGGCGTCCAATACTAGCACCTTGAATGCACTGTAGTCCATTTAGTCGCACCTTCTAAATTCGGCTCGGCTATCCTTGTGTACGTTTAATTTACTTCGATGGATACGGTCCGTGTATAAGTGCGATACTGAGACGAAATTCGATAGTCCACTTGATCGGGCCCACGATAGTCGGGACTGGGTATGTAGTAAACGACCTTACCAAGCACCGTGGCTCCGTCGCACGAGTTAGATGTTGATGCTGTACCGGCAAGCTGAAATGACTCGTCCCGTACTTCTATGCGCCCATGCTCCGGTTGACGAATAAACATCAAGTCGGGTGCTTGTCCGCTAACGCATCGCCTGTTCCACGTTGCGTGCCTCGAAAGCCTGAC